>NZ_DLHL01000063.1:43215-252846 GCF_002483225.1 Gemmatimonas sp. UBA7669
CCCCCCCCCCGTAACATGTCGGCGTGTGTGTCATGAGAAAATTCAAAGCGATCGAGGCTGATTATGAACGTGTCGGAAAAAGTTGTGAATTTCGCGCTGTTGGCTTCCGCCGCTTGCGCACTGGTCGTGACCGGCTTGCTGGTGCAGCAACGGTTCGAGCAAAAGAGGCAGAACGAGGAACTCAGACCTCGCCACGTTTCTGGTTGGCCAGAATTGCAGGCGGGTCCGTTGGTTACCGGTGACCCCAACGGAACGGTAACGTTGGTGGAGTTCTCAGACTACCAGTGTCCGTTTTGCGCCCGCTTCGCTCTCGACGTGCTGCCTGAACTCAAGCAGAAGTTCGGAAGCCAGCTCAAGGTTGTGCATCGCCAGTGGCCATTGAGCAACCATCCTCACGCATACGCTGCGGCTCGCGCTGCGACTTGCGCGGCTTCGCAGCAACGATTCGAGCAGATTCATGCAGCGTTGTTCAAACGGCAAACTGAAATAGGGAAGGCGGCGTTCGTGGATTTTGCGAAGGAGGCCGGAGTGAAAGACCTCGAAGTGTTCGCAAAATGCGCCGCAGATACAGTGCCAGTCGCGAGTATCGACTATGACATTCGACTGGCGGAGCGTATCGGCGCACTTGGGACTCCGACGATCCTCGTCGATGGGTGGATGTTCTTCGGAGTGACTGCTCAGCAGCTTGACTCCGCAATCACTGCTGCCATTCAAAAGTAGAGGTGGCGTATGAATCGATCGACGAAGTCCGCTCCCCGAGGCAAGCACGAGGCTGCTGGAATGACTCTAGGAAGGATCCAACACGTCATCAGAGCTCGACGGATGCTCGCTGTCACTGGTTTCGTGGCCCTCACGGCGTGCTCAGAGTCGCGCGTTGGCGAAGCTAGCGGCGCTTCCGACAGTGCGAGATCGAGCACTTCTGGCTCAGATACACGGAGCTCTGCCATGGCAACGAACGACTCATCGAGCAGTCGCTTGTCATTGTCAATGGATACTCTGTGGTCGCGCGGATCGCTTTCGGGAGCTGACGATGCCTTTGGCTCGCTGGTCGATGCTGCACTTGGCGATCACGGTAGCGTTTTCCTACTCGATAAGGCTACGCTCAGCATCCACGTATTCGACTCAACTGGCCAGTTTGTCCAGGACATCGGCCGCTCAGGGCGAGGGCCCGGAGAGCTGTCGAAACCGCGCAGTCTCTTGTGGTTGCCCGGCGACACACTCATGGTTCTCGACGAAGTAAATGGAATCGTCTTGTTCGCACAAAGCCAGCTACAAGAAATACCACGCGCCAGAAACATTCCACTACCGCTTGAAGGTCAAGACGCCTGTCGGTTCAGATCCAACTATATCGTGACTGCTGTACATGACGGGAAGCTACTCCACGTGTTCTCAGATAGAGGCGAACTAATCAGATCTTTCGGTGAATTCCTCGGCCCCACTCAGTATCCTCATCATCGGCCGGCGTTCAACGACAGGGGAAAGGTTGCTTGCTTTCCAGAGTCCGATGTGGTCGTAACCTCATCCTTTTACTTCTCCGAGATCCGTGCCTATCGTGTGTCTGACGGTCGGCTGCTTTGGACCGATTCGATCCCAGGGTCCGTGCCCTACACCATACTCACCACGCAACAGATGTACAGTATCGGTCAGCCTCGTTCAGGTTCTGACCACCAGTACGTGCTTCGGCCGTATTCGGAGAATCAGGTGATCGCACAATCCCGCCGCACGAAGGATTCCGTTGAAGTGATCAAGACGTGCGTACTGCGCATTCACGCGCCTGGATGCATGTACGTGTCTCAATCGCTGCCGGCGATTCCTTCGAAGCAAAATCAATGGGCCCTCTTGCTACAGGAGCACGATTTTTGGCGCGCGAGTTTGGTTCACCTTCGTCAATCGACCACACTCGGTTCCGGGCGACCGTCCCAACAATGGGAAGCCGTCCAACCCACCGCTCTTAGAGAGACCAGAGAATACCGATGACAATCCGACAGCGTCTCATCGTAACTGCGCTTGCCGCCTTCACTTCGCTGGCAGGCTCCACCATGCTTGCAACTCGAAGCATTGCCCAAGATGAACTTCCGGGTGACGGGGGCGGCTGCAACTCGAAAAAGTGCGACGGCGACTCTTGTGAATCAGCCGCGCGCTTCAATTGCGTTGGAGGCAAAGCCTACTACTCCATCTCGACAGGCGAGTACCTAGGCTGTAGCTCCAGCGGCACCGGCACCCAGTGTTGTTCCGGCACGAGCTGCTAGCGTCCATCCTGGACGGGGGGCTGGGCTGGCCTTCCGTCCAGCCTCCTTAGCACCCAGTTTACTGCAGTCGGGGATAGTCCGTTGGCTCACGTTAACCGTGCCTGCGCATTGGCTGCGCGCATCTTGCGCATCAGCGGCATTCTTGGATTCCTAATCTCTTACGCGGGGTGCGAAGTCCAACAAAGTGCGGACGGATCGAATGGGCAAAACGAAACTGTAGCGCAAGCCATCGCCGCGATCCGAGCTGCTGATGTCACGTTGGTGTACGTAGGCGCGTCAGACTGCGCCTTCGCCCGATCGCCCTCGGCTCAGCAAGCCCTGCGCGTCGCACTCGCCCACTTTGATAGCCTCGCAGCGTTCACAGGCAAGCGCATCGTGAAGATTGGGATCTCACTCGATCAGATAGACTCGCTGGGCGTGCTGCACCTGCGTGGAGTCGGTCGATTCGACCATCTTTTCCCGAGTGGTACGCTTGACAACCCTGGTCAGCTCTATGTGGCTAACGCATACCTAGGGCTTCCGAGTGTTATGCCTCAACTCGCGTTGGTCGCGTTTGATTCTTCGGCAATCGAGCGCTCGAAGGTCGCCCCTCGGGTACTTTTTCGGGCGGAAGGTCTTCAGGAACTGCTTCGCTGGAAGGATCGCGGCTGGATGGTGCCGAGCGGCGCCTTGGTCCAATAGACCGGGTGCCTTCCAGGCGCCCAGTTTGCTATCTTTCAGGACTCGGTGGTACTGGTGTCGCGCGCGGGACCCTCGCGCGGCACCGGACCCAGGTCCTCATCCTTCATCCGTTGGCTACCCGCATGGCGCAGGCGCCCCGTACCGCAGGCTCTTCGGCCTCCCTGAGCGACGATCCGATCGAGTCGCTCACCACCTGGCTGCAGGTGAACAGCAAGCCGATCGCCATGGTGGTTGGCGGAGTGGCCGTGGCGGCAGCGGCCGTGTTCCTGTACCGGAGCACCACGGCCTCCACCCGCGAAAAGGCGTCGGCCGCGCTGTACACCGCGCAGCAGCCGTTCGTGGAGGGCAAGTACGCCGAGGCCGAGACGGCGCTGAAGAAAGTGGCCGACGGGTTCGGCAGCACGGCTTCGGGTCAGCAGGCCCTTCTCATGCTGGCGCAGGTGTACTACGAGCAGAAGAAGTACGACGAGGGCATCAAGGCCGTGGAGCAGGCGGTGGGCTCGGCCAGCGCCGAGTTCAAGCCCAGCCTCCAGGCCATGGCGGCTTCGGGGTACGAGCTCAAGGGTGATATGGCCAAGGCGGCCGAAGCCTATGGCAAGGCGGCGGCGGCTTCGCGGTTTGAGACCGAGAAGCAGACCTTCCAGGCAGCGCAGGCGCGCAGCCTGATGGCGGCCGGCAAGTTGGCGGACGCCAAGCCCATCTGGGAGTCGCTGGCGCAGCTCGATGGCACGCAGGTCCAGCAGGAAGCGCAGGTTCGACTGGGCGAAATTGCGGGCAAGCAGCCCTGACATTCCGTTGGTTCGTGCGTGTGAATTGCGGCCCGATCGACATGCGATCGGGCCGCTTTTTTGTGCCCGACATCGGGTCTGCAGGGGAGTGTTCAGTATGGCTACACCAAGGCGTCATTAATGGGACAATGGTAGTTGTCTTTCGAAGCAATAAATGCGTATAATACATGTTATGTAAACCAAACATGGTGGATAACTGTGGGAAAAGTCCACGTGGAAATCTCCGGGAAATCCCTCCTGATGGCGTATGTGTATGCCAATGAAAGACTTAGTGTCTCTCAACGGATGTCCGTGAGGAGCCGACGCTCACACAGTGTTCGGACTGTCCACCTGTCCACATTCCGAACGGCACATTTCGCCGGACCCTTTTTCGGTCCTTATTGCACAGGACCAAGCCTGTGAGCCACAACGGCATTTCGCCGCCATTTCGGCGCCCGTTTTCCCATCGGGCGCGACCTGCGATCTCAGGCCAGAACGGGCCCCAGTGAGCCGATCGTGCCGCGGAAAACCTCGCGACCTTCCCCGCTCAAGGTGGGGTGGTAACCGGCTCCCTCGCCGCCAGCCTCGGTCAGCGTCACCCGGACATCGAGCCCGCTGCGAGTCTCGAGCACCACGTCGGGGACCTGGGCCAGGCCCCAACGGGCCAGCAGTACCGCGGTGGCCACGGCGCCGGTACCACAGGCCAGTGTTTCCCCCTCCACCCCGCGCTCAAAGGTGCGGTAGCGCCAGCGGCCCCCCGGGAGCGGCGACACCCAATTCACGTTGGCGCCGGCGGGTCCGGTGCTGGGGTGCCAGCGGAGTCCCGGGCCGCGGGCCGGTAGGTCGATGAGATCGACGTTGCTGGTGAGCAGCACCAGGTGCGGGATGCCTGCCACCGCGAACCCCACACGCTGCTCGTTCGGGCCAAGGTCAATGGCCATGCTGCTGCGGATGTCCGTGACCGGCTGCAGGTCGATGGCTGGCCGGATGGGCCCCGCGCCCGAAGCCGAGAGGCGGCTGGTAATGGCACCGGCTCCGGTCTCGAGCGCCATGCCGGACGGGCTGGTCATGCCCCAGGTTGCCGACAGCGCCGTTGAGCAAAGCGTAGCGTTTCCGCAAAGATCGGCGGGCGACCCGTCGCTGTTGTAGTAGTGCACGCGGACGTCGGTGGTGCCGCCCGTGGGCTCAAGAACCACCACGCCGTCAGCCCCTATCCCGTTCTGGCGATGGCAGATACGGCGTATCGCCTCAGGTGCTGTGACAAGTGCCAGCGGCACCTCGCGGGCATCGAAGAACACGAAGTCGTTGCCGGACCCCGTCATCTTGACGAAGGGCAAACCCGAGAGCGGATCGGCGCTGGACATGCGAGACGGGATCAGACCTGACCGGTGAGTGCCCACCAGCGAAGCCGCCAGACCATCCACACGGCTTCGCGCACGATGCGCTTGGACATCTTGGACTCGCCCTCGGTTCGGTCGTGGAAGACAATGGGAATTTCCGCGATACGGAACCCTTTCTTCCAAGCCCGAAAGCTCATCTCGATCTGGAACGCATAACCATTGGAGCGCACCTGATCGAGCGGGATGGCCGCCAGGACTTCCCGGCGGAAGCACTTGAACCCGCCGGTGCCGTCGCCCAGCCGCAGACCCGTCACAGCGCGCGCATAGATGTTGGCGCCATAGGACAACATGAGCCGGGTCATGGGCCAGTTGACCACCGTCACCTTGCCGTCCCGGTAGCGTGAGCCCAGCACGAGGTCGGCATCGCGGACCGCCGCGAGGAACTCGGGCAGGTGCCGCGGGTCATGCGAGAAGTCGGCGTCCATTTCAAAGATGAACGCGTAGTCGCGCTCGAGCGCCCAGCGGAACCCGGCCAGATAGGCGCGGCCCAGCCCTTCCTTGCCCGGCCGGTGCAGCACGTGCACCCGCGGATTGTCCGCCGCCATTTCGTCGGCGAGCTGGCCGGTGCCATCGGGCGAGTTGTCGTCAACCACCAGCACTTCGAGCCGCGAATCCTGATCGAGGATCTGCGGCACGATGCGTGTGATGTTCTCGCTTTCGTTGTACGTGGGCACGATGACGATGCCCCGTTCACCCAACGCCAGCGCACCGCGCGCTGGGGTCTGCATTCGTGTCACGCGATAGTCTCTGAGGTCTCGGGCGCCGGACCGACCGACCGCCGCCGGTCCATCGCCGCTCCGAGAACCCACCAAAGCAGCGCGGCGCCAAGTGCCAGCAAGGTAACGAGTTTGCCCGTGTGATATGGAGCGCTGTCGAAGCGCAGCTGCACCTGTTTGGCACCCGTGGGCAGTTCGACGCCGATGAGCGTGAAGTCTGCCCGCGCCGTGGTGGCCGGCTGCCCGTCCACAGTAGCCGTCCAGCCCGGGTAGTAGTTCTCCGACACCACGAGGGCACTGCCCGTCGGCGCCGGGCCATCGAGTGTGATGTCGATGGCCCCCGGTTCGAAGCGGGTGACGTTGGCGCGGAACGGCACGGGTTCGGGCAGCGGCGAATTGACGGGCTGGGCCTCGATGGTCGCGCTGGTATCGAAGATGGCCACGCGCTTCACGTCAAAGAGCGGGTTGAGCACCGTGGCCTTGGCGGTGGGGTCGTCGAGCTTGACCCGCATGGGCGCGACCCAGGCGGCGGGGTGATCGCCCGGCAATTCGTACAAGAACGTCATGGTGCCGGCGGCATTGCGCACCGGGCCTGCCACCAGCTTGGCGCCCTGGAAGGGCAAGCCGGGGGCGTTGGTGAGGAAGTAGCGGGCATTGGTGAGCGACCAGAAGTTGGGATTGGCCAGCGAGGCGAAGCCTTCGTTCTTGCCGTAGAGCTCCTGGAAGCGCCCAAGCTCGTTTCCGTGGTAACCCAACACGCCACGCACGCCGTGCGCCATGAGCGCATCACCCAGAATGAAGGGGTCGTGCGACGCGAGGTTTTCACCCAGCGGGATGGCGATAACTCGGGACGGCTCCGGCGCATTCTTGAGGAAGCGCACGATGTCGTCTTCGGCGTACAGCACCGAGGCCGGCTCAGAAAAACTCCAGTAGTGCCGCTCAATGCTCCAGAGGTCGAGCGCCACCACGGCCGTGAGTGCCCAGCCAGCGAGGGTGGCCGTCAGCTTGCCGCGTGAGGCCAGCACCAGCACGACCAGGGCGGCCAATACCGCCAGCGCCGAACGCCAGGCGCCGAGCACTACGTTGGATGCGTTGGCCTGAATGGCGTCGCCCCGCACATCGCCCAACATGGAAAAGGCCAGGTTGGTGAAGGCGCCTGCCGAGGCCAGTCCGGCCACCAGCACGGCAAAGACCGACCAGCCAATGGCGTAGCGCAGGGTCCCCTTCCCTGCCAGCACCCGCTCGGCGCCAAAGGCAGCCAGAACGGCAATGGAGAAGGACACCACGTACAGAATGGTGCTGGGGGCCCGGAAGAACTTGGAGCCCGGCACGATGGCGTAGACCAGCTGATAGAACGGGGTGTTGCCGCCCCAGGCCCAGAACAGCGAGACGATCAGCGCGCCGAGCCAGAACCAGGCGTGGCGACGATGACGATTGAGCAGACCGCCACCCAAGGCGAATACGGCCAGTACCAGCACGCTGGCGCCCACGTATTCGCTATGGAAGTGAATGCCATTGCGGCCCCAGTAGCTGTCGAGGATACCGGAGAACTGGGGCAGGTAGAGGTTGATGGTCTCTTCGAGTGGGAACGAGAACGACGTGGCGTAGTCGTAGCCCTTTCCACCGGCACGCGGCGACCAGGGCACGTACTCGCGCACCGGCAGATACTGAATGGCACCCATGGCGCCGCCAAGCAGCACAGCGCCAAGGGCCAGTCCGAGGCGCGGCCACTGGCTCGCGGCGGCGGGCGTGGCGGCTGGGGCGGTCGCCGGCTTGGCACTCGCATCGCCATTGAGCGCAGTGGGCGAAAGGGCCAACCAGAGGGCAAAGGCTCCGGATGTCAGCAGCATGTACTGCAACAACTGCGGATGCGGCGACAGCACGGCCAGACCGACAATGACGGCCAACGCCCCCCACGCGGTCTGACGTCCGTCACGCATGCCGCGCACCAGCGCCCAGAGGGCGGCCGGCAGCAGCGCACTGACAAACAGCTTGCCGTCGTGGCCCGGTGAGGGGTACGAGGCGACGGCCCCACTCAGCAGGTACGCCACGCCACCAATGATGGCGGCCTGCGTCCGCACGCCGGCCGCACGCAGAAAGCCCGCCGTGAAGAACCCGGCCAGCACCGTGTGAATGATGAAGCCCCACGTCATGGCGACGTCGGTGGGCAGCATCATGCGCAGCAGGAAGGTGGGATAGAAGATGTCGCCGTGCATGGCGGCGACGTACGGCATGCCACCGAACTGGTAGGGGTTCCAGAGCGGAAAGCCGTTACCTGCGCGCAGCGACTGCGCGGCGAACTCGCGGAAGGAGTAGCCGGCGATGTACTGGTCGCTATTGGGATTGACCAGAAACGCGCCGCCGAGTGCGGGCCACGCCAGCAGCAGCGTGGCGAGGACGCATACGCCGGCCGCCAACCAGAGCGACTGGCGGGAGTCGGGCGAAGACGTTGGCGACGGGTTGGATCGAGCCATGAAGCGCAGTGTCAGAAGAAAGAAGCGGGAGTCACGAGTTCTGTCGCAGGGCGGCGCGCTGCCCCGGGCTCAGGGTGAGCAGGGCCAACAGCCCTGGCAACACTTCGAGCACGGTGAGCCAGATGCGCGAGGTCGCACTCAGAACCGCCGCGTCGCCCTGCCCCGCCATGCCCAGTCCCACCAGCAAGCTGCCCAGCGCGAGCTCCCTCACGCCGAGCCCGCCGGGCGCAAAGAGCGCCAGGAAGCCCGCCAGATACGAAGCCGAGTAAACTGCGATGAACACCAGCGGATCGCCACTGATACGTGGGGTTACCGCGCGCGAAAACATCCAGAACGCCACGCCGTAGGCCACCCAGGACAGCAGGTTGATCCCTGTGGCCATCCATAATTGGCCGGCACTGAGGTGCTGGCTGGTGAGCGGCAGCCCGCGTCGTGTTGCAAAGGCTGCCAGGACACGAGGCAAGAGTCGCGGGAGTGCTGCGACCCCCACCACAAACCCGATGGCCGCAGCAATCGACACAACGCGGAAGCCAGGAGCGACATACTCGAGGCCATCGGCGCCAAGAACGACCGCCATGGCCAGTCCGGCGCCAAGGTTGAGCAGCGTCCCCAAGACGGAGGAACCCGCGGCGGCGACGCCCGACACACCTTCCTTGGAGGCCATGTACCCCAGCGCGCCAATGGACCACACCTTGCCCGGCAGCCAGCGCCCGAGATTGGCGATGGCCCAGATGCGGGTGGCTGAGCCAAAGGCCAGATGACCGCCCCAGCCGCGCAGCAGGATGCGCCAGCTGTGAATGAGCATGGCGTAGGTACCCAGCACCACGGCGGTGGCCATGGCCACCCAACGCCACGCGATATCGAGCGACTGCCAGGAGGCCGCGACGTCTTCCCACTGCTTGGCCAGCGCCACCACGATGAACCCGATGGTGATGAGCAGCAGCACCGTGCGCACCGCCGGTTGACGCAGCATGCGCGTCATAGACTGCAGAAGCGAGGACATCAGGCGACGCCCTTTGCCAGATGGCCAGTCCTCGCCTGCTCGTAGAGTGCGAGGTAGCGTGTGGCCACTGCCGCGGGGGCGAAACGCTGCAACATGAGGTGCCGAGCCTGCGCGCCGTGGGTCTGTGCCAGAGCTTCGAGTTCGGCGTTGGCCCCGGCAAACTGCGACAGCGCAGCGGCCAATGCCGGGATGTCCCCCACCGGCACCAGCGTGCCACCATGCGCCGGGTCCACCACGTCCAGCAGACCGGCATCGGCGTACGCGACGACTGGCGTGCCGGCCAACTGCGCTTCCACGCCCACCAGACCAAGGCCTTCTCCGCGTGACGGCATGGCGACTACGCGCGCCCGTGCGTACCGAGGCAGCAGGTCCTGTTGCGCGAGTTGTCCGTGCCAAGTGACGCGTTCGGCCACACCCAGCGCACTCGCACGCTCGCGGAGCGCCGAGGCATCGGGGCCATCGCCCACGACATCCAGGGTCAGTGTGTGCGCCGGTGGCAGTGCCAGCGCCTCGAGCAGATCGGCCAGGCCCTTTTGTGCGTTCAGTCGACCGACGAAGAGTACGCCATTTCGCTCCGGATGCCCTTCGGCGTCTGAAGAGGCACTCGCGGACCTGGGGCCAAGAAGTGGGCTGACATCAACGGGCATCGGCGCGACTTCCACCGGCACCCCGGCAAGGCGGCTGGCCGTTTGTGCCAGCCAACTGGACACGGCGGTTCGCACCGCCGCACGCTGCAACACGGCACGCATGAGCGGATGGGCCGCCGGCTTCTTTGCCGCCAGACGCACATCGCTGCCGTGCATGGTGACAACGACCGGTGGCCACCACGGGCGTATCGCACCAAGCAGCGCCAGTCCCGACGGGAACCACCAGTGGACATGCAGCGCGTCGTACGGTGCACCTTCGCGGCGGGCGCATTGCACCGCCTCACGTACGGCGCCACGCATGGCCCAGAGCAACTGGAGCAGCGCGAATCGTCCACTCCACGAGCCGGCCACGGCTTCGGCCATGGTGCCGGTGTACGCCAAGGTCATGCGGGCGTCGCTGGCGTAGCGCACTCGCGTAATGGACACGCCTTCGATATGGCCGTGTGGCGCAAGCCCGCTCGCGCCTGGCGCAAGAACATCCACGCGCGCGCCGGCCGCCTGCAATGCCACCGCCAAGCGCAGAACAAACGATCCGGCGGCGTCCCCGGAAAAGCGGGGTACGTTGTGTGTGACAAAGAGCAGGCGCGGCGAACCGCTCACCTGCCGGCCGCGTCGCTGTTGTGGTGGCTGGCCATACCGGTGGCGCTCGACGCATCCGTCGACTGACTGGCGTCGATCGCTTCCTGTTGGGTAGTCGCGACGTCGTCGAGTTCACGGCGGAGCTCCCGCACTTCGGCGCGCTGCTGCGCGATTTGTTCGCCGAGCAGACCGGTGGCAAAAAACACCGAGCCGAGAATGAGTGTGGTCTGAATGACGGTCCACACCCAGCGCTGTCCCTGGCCACTGATCAGCAACCACACCAGTGCACCCACACCAGCCAGCACACCCACCGCAAAGAGCGCGGCGCCGAGCATGCCGAAGGCCAGCAGCGGCTTCTGGCCGAACCGCAGTTCGAACCACACAGCCAGCATGTCGAGCACGCCCACCGGTATGCGCGACAGGCCAAACTTGGAGCGACCGGAATGACGCGGATACAGCGGGATGGGCACTTCGGTGACGGTGAAGCCCTGCGCCGCCGCCATCACGATCATGTAGCGATGAAAATCCGGCCGCATGGGCAGCGAGGCCATGATCTCGCGCCGGTAGGCTTTCACGTTGTTGAGGTCGCGCACCGGGATGTGAAAGAGCGTGCGACTGAGCCCGTTGTAGATGCGCGACACAAACGCCTTCTCGTACTTGCCCTGCTTGAACCCGGTGACCATGTCGGAGTCGCCGGCCAGAATGGGCCCCACCAGCGACGGGATGTCTTCCGGCTTGAATTGCAGGTCGGCGGGATAGAACACCAGCACCTGACCCTGCGCGTGCAGATAGCCGGTGCGCAGGGCCTCGGCGATGCCGCGCTGTGCACGATGCCGCACGGGACGCAGAAACGGATAGCGCGTGGCGAGTTCCTGCAGCAACGCCCAGCTCCCGTCCGCCGAGCCATCGTCCACCACCAGGACCTCGTAGCGCGCAGACTGCGCGCGAATCATCGCATCGCAGAGCTCCACAAAGAGCGCGAGGTTGCCGGCTTCGTCCTTGGCGGGAACGAGCACACTCACGTCGACGGGCGCGGTGAGCGCGCGACGCGGTGTGGGACGGGCGGGTCGGGTACTGACAGCCATGAATGAGTTGATGCGGGGAGACGGCGACGAGCGTTGCGACGCCGGCGCTACACGCGCTTGCGCATGCGCGCGGGCAACACGCCGAGCTGGTCGCGATACTTGGCCACGGTGCGTCTGGCGATTTGCACACCGGTTTCCTGGAGAATCTCCACGATGGCCTGATCGGTGAGCGGGTTCCGGGGATCTTCACCGGACACGAGTTTCTCGATCTGGTCCTTGATGCCACGGGCCGATACGTCGTCACCGTCCGCGGTGGCAAGGCCAGACGAAAAGAAGAACTTGAGTGGCAGCACGCCGCGCGGCGTCTGCACGAACTTCTCGTTGGTCACGCGGCTGACCGTGGACTCGTGCATGCCCACGGCCTCGGCCACTTCGCGCAACGTGAGTGGCCGCAGGGCCTGCACGCCCTTCTCGAAGAAGTCGCGCTGACGGTCCACGATGTAGTGCATGACCTTGAGCATGGTCTGACGCCGCTGCTCAATGGCCTGGATCATCCAGTTGGCCGAATTGAGCTTGGAGGCGATGAAGTCCTTGCTCTCGGCATCGAAGCGCTTCTTGTCTCGCGCAAGATCCTGGTAGGTGCGCGAGAGCTTGAGTCGCGGCAGGTTGCCGTCGTTGAGGAAGATGTGGTAGTGGCCGTCGATCTTCTCGACGACGAGATCGGGAATGATGTAGTTGTCGCTTCCCGCGCTGTAGCGCAGGCCCGGCTTGGGATCGAGCTTGGCGATTTCGTCTGCCGCGCCCTGCACGTCCTGCGCACTGATGCCATAGCGCTTGGCCAGTTCGCTCCAGCGATGGCCGATGAGTTCCTCGAAGGCCTCCTCCACCAGGCGATGCGCGAGCGAAGCTTGCTGCCCCGCGGCGCGCAACTGCAGCAGCAGGCACTCCCGGAGATCCCGCGCGCCCACACCCGGTGGGTCGAGATCCTGCAGCACCCGCAGCATGGCCAGCACTTCGTCTTCGCCGAAGAGCGGAATGTCGCCCTGGATGTCGCGGGACTCGGCCTCGCTCAGCAAGCGTTCGTTGACCGCCGAGCGGATTTCTTCGAGTGGACAGGCGAGGTAGCCATCGTCGTTGATGTTGCCGACGAATTCCTCGGCGAGAAACTGCTGCCGTGGCGAGAGGTCAAGCAGCGCGAGTTGCTCGCCGAGATAGTCGGCGAGATCGGTGGTGGCGACGGTAACCGGCTCGATGTAGTCGCGCTGCTCAGTCTCTTCGCGCGCGCCACCGGTCTCGAAGCCGTCGAGCAGCACGGCCTCCCAATCCACGTCGTCGTCACCGGTCTTCTCCGGCTCGGCCTCGGCCGAGGCCTCCGGTTCGGTGAGATCCTGCGGTTCGGGCGAGTCTTCGTTGTCCGCCGAGTCGTCGTCCTCGTCCTCGGGTTCCACCAGCTCGAGGAAGGGATTGGTCAAGAGTTCCTGCTTGAGATGCTGCTGCAAATCCAGCAAGGGCATGTACAGCAGATCCATCGCCTGATACAGGCGTGGATTGACCTTGAGCTCCTGGCGGAGCCCGGTCGTCTGCTGCAGGCCGGTTCGCATCAGACGGCGACCTCGGCTTCGTCATCGGCGAAGCGCTCACGCAGTCGGGCCGTGAGCGTGGGGCCAAGGTAGATGCGCGCCACCTCGTCGTCGAACACGAGCTCGCGCACGGTGCCCGACACTTTCACCTGGCCGTCGAACATGATGTAGGCGCGGTCCACGATGTCGAGCGTCTGCTCGACGTTGTGGTCGGAGATGAGCACGCCGATGCCACGATGCCGCAGGTCGGCCACGATGGACTGGATGTCGTGCACCGCGATGGGGTCGACGCCCGCAAACGGTTCGTCGAGCATCATGAACTTGGGCTCGGTGACGAGCGCGCGCGTGATCTCGAGCCGGCGCCGTTCACCGCCCGACAGCTGGAAGGCCTTGCTGTTGCGCAGGTGCTTGATCTTCAGCTCGTCGAGCAACGACTCGAGACGTGTCCGACGGGCCGCTTCGTCGAGTGGCAGCGTCTCGAGGATGGCGAGAATGTTCTGCTCGACCGTGAGCTTGCGGAAGATCGACGGTTCCTGCGAGAGGTAGCCAATGCCCTGCCGTGCCCGCTGGTACATGGGCATGCTCGTGATGTCCTTGCCATCGAGCCGAATGGTGCCGGCCTGCGGGGCAATGAGTCCCACGAGCATGTAGAACGTGGTCGTCTTGCCCGCGCCATTGGGACCCAGCAAGCCAACGATCTCCCCCTGCTGCACACGAACGGCCACGTCGTTTACGACGCGTCGCCCACGATAGACTTTGACGAGGCCATCGGCGCTGAGGATGGAACCGTCCGGTACGATGGCGGACGGACGGCCGGTTTGCCCTTCGACACCGCGGCGCGGCTCTTGGGCGGACACGGGCTCCGTGTCCGGCTCAGGCGCGTCCATTGGTGGGGTGGAAGGATCGGGAGGGTTCGTCATATCCGGCGTCGGAGGGCGAATGTCGAATAGTATGCATCAAGCCACGCTGGCGCGCGGTGCGGAGCAAAAGGCCGCGGCCCCGGCTCGGGAGCCGATCCAGGGCGAGCGGCCAGTCTGTCCGCCCCTCGTAGCGCCATTTCGGCTCCCAACAAGGTATCCGGTCTCGGGCGGCGGGCGGTCGTATCCCGTCGTCCGAGGCTGTCGCGCGAGGTGCTGTCAGACAGACTATCGGGGGCGGGTTCGAGATACAGGCCGCTGGCCGCGGAGTCCACGCGCACGTCGCGGACCGACCCGGTATCGAAATTCACGTAGATGCGGACCCCCCGAACGTAGTTGATGCCCGGCGGAGCCGACGGCCCCTTGGAGTTGGCCATGTGAAAAAGCGAGCTGGCGTTGCCAAGGGCACGGATTTCCCGCAAGCGTGTCCGGGTTCCGGCCTTGGTGGGGCCGCCTGGCCGGGGCTTGGCGCTGTCCGCCGCGGCCGCTGTGGTATCGAAGAACGCCAGCACGCTGTCACCACGCAGCACATCCTTGCCCGTGGTCTTCATGCGCAGCGTATCAGGCGTGCCGATCGCGACGGCGCGTCCAATGGCCCGGACCTCCTGCACCTGGCGGTCCGCGAGCTTGATGCGCAGTGAATCGGCCTCGACATCCTGCTGGGGCGTGGTGGCCCGCGCCCGGCCTTCGCCAAAGGCGAAGGCCTCATCGAGTTCCTGATTCTTGAGACGCATGTCGATGCGCTCGGCGTTCAGCACCAGTTGTTCGTTGGTGGCCGTTGCCTTGTGCAGCGCAAAGACCCGATCGAGCTGCCGATCGGTGCTGTACAGGTTGATGGTGTCGCCCGTCAGCACGAAGCGCTGCGCCGTATCGGTGTTGGTGATGCGCGCGCCGCGGATGAGCCGGGCCATTTGCGTGATCTTGTCGAATGAGGCACTGTCGCTGCGGCCATCAATGCGCTCACGCTCGATGGTCACGTCACCCCAGGCCATGAGCACGGAGTCCCCGGCGTCTTCGAACCGATTGGCGCTCACCACGACCGGCGGCTGCAGACGTCCGGTGCTGTCCTTCTCGATCATGCGCGCGGTGGACCGCTGCGGCGCAATCATGCGGGCATACGGGCGCTCTTCATTGGCCCGGTAGTACTCCATGGCCGGTCCCGAGAAGGTGCTACCGGTAGCCAGTTGGGTAACCACCACATTGCCATCGGCGTAGAGTCGGCCTTCCCGCGTGAAATACGTGGCGCGGGCCGCGGTCAGCTGCATCTTGCCGATCTCTTCGTAGACCACGTTGCCGTACAGATTCACCACGCCGGCTTGCTGGAATTGCTCGGCACTGTCGGCGCGCAAGCGATTCTTTTCACCCTGACAGCGCCCGACAAATCCACCGCCGATGAAGGTGTTGGAGACCGAATCGGAGATGCGGCTATACAACATGCGCGTTTCCGGCGGCGACTCGGCAAAATCGAGCACGCACTCCCGGGTGGCTGTGCGCTTCTTGCGTCGCGCCTTCTCCACCGAGTCGCGCGAGACGGAATCGCGTCGCACGGAATCGCGGGCGAGTGAGTCACGCCGCGCGGTGACGCGCGCCACGGAGTCCTTGCGCAGTGAATCGCGGGTGAGCAGGGCCAGCCCGGCACCCGCCCGCACGGCGGAATCGCGCGCCAGACTGTCGCGGCGGATGGAATCCCGCGTGGCGCTGTCGAGGGGCGCGCCCGGTACCACGGTGGGTCGCTGACTGTCCGCTCCCGGCACGGCAGCGCTCGGGCCGACAGGTCGCGTGCGGCCGGCGCCGCGGCAACCCGCAATGACCACCAGCACGGCGATCACCGTGAGACGCCACCAGGCATGGCGCGTGGCAAGCCCGCGATCACTCACTGCGCCGGAACCTTCACCGGTGCGACACCCTTGCAGGCCCGCAGACAGCGGAAGTTGGTAAGCGCCGGGTCGGACTCGAAGCCGATACCGGAGATTTCGCGCTTGGGCTCGGTGAGCACGAACGCCGAATCGGTGAAGAACTGATTGCGGACCTGATCGTACACCAGCTGCTGTGTGGACAGACGCTTGCCGTCTTCACGCACCACGACCACATCGCCACGTGCCTCAATGCGCGAGAGGCGCGCGTTGTACGTGGCCTCGCGCGAGGTCATCACGCCGTCCTTCACCCCAAGCGACGTGAAGAACGTGAGGTTGACGCGCCGCAGTTCGAGTCGTGTCCCATCGTCGTAGGTGAACGTGGTGTCGGCCAGCAACTCGCCCTTGTTGACGCCCTTGTCGGTGAGAATGGTGCTCACGCCAAACCCCAGCTGTTCGGCTGAGTCGGGCAGCAGGGCCTTGGCCGCGCGGGGCGGCGTCTTCTTGGCTGGCTTGGACGGACAGGCCGCGGCGCCCAACGTGACCATGGTCACGAGGGTAAGGGCGACCAGTCGCGCGCCATGGTGCAGCACAGAGGCGGCCCTCATGCGGCGCCAGCGCGGAGGAGATCGTGCAAGTGCACCACGCCCACCAGCCGTTCGTGACTGTCCAGCACCGGCATCGCCATGATGCCGTGAGTTTCCATCCGATGCACCACCGCACTCCCCAATTCATGATCGTAGGCCACGCGGGGCGACGTGCTCATCACGTTGGCCACCGGTTCCGACAGCACGTCGGCCTCACGCTGCATGAGCCGCGTGAGGTCTCCTGCCGTGACCACCCCCAACACGCGCTCCTGTTCCGTGACGATGGCCAGGCCACGACGTTTTGCCAGCAGCACCACCGCGTCGCGCATGATGGCGTCGCGCTGCAGCACGGGCAGATCGTTGCGCTCCATGACGTCCTGCACCCGTGTGAGCAGCCGACGTCCGAGCGCACCGCCCGGATGGAGTCGCGCGAAGTCTTCGGGTCGGAACCCCTTCTCCAGCAGCACGGCCACGGCCAGCGCGTCACCCAGCGCCATGGTGACCGTGGTGCTGGTGGTGGGCGCGAGGTCATGCGGACAGGCTTCTTCGCGCACCAGCAAGTCCAGCGTCACGTCCGCATGCCGCGCGAGTCGCGAGCCCGCAACGGCCGTCATGGCGATCATGCGCACGCCCATGCGCGCCAGGGCCTCAATGAGGCCGAGCAGTTCGTCGCTCTCGCCACTCTTGGATATCAGAATGGCGACGTCATCAGGGCCCACGATGCCGAGGTCCCCGTGCACACTCTCGACGGGATGCAGGAAGAGCGCCGGCGTGCCGGTGCTGGTAAACGTCGCGGCCATCTTGCGGGCGACGTTGCCGGACTTGCCCACGCCGGCAATGATGACGCGGCCGCGGCAGTCAGTGAGCAGTGCCACGGCGCGGGCAAACGGCTCGCCCAGTTGGCGTTCCTGCTGCAGCAACGCCTGGGCTTCCTGCTCGAGCACCCGGCGTCCGCGTGCAATGATGTCACCGCTGCGGGACGCGAGGTCGGTGGCGGCGTTGGCGGCGCGATCACTCATTGGGCGTGCTCCATCTGTGTTTGGCCCTGCCGCTCGTTCACCACACTTCGGCTTTGCACGTAGCGCTCCACGGCGTCGTCCCAGGTTCCGCGGGCAGTAAGCAGCCACTCGGCAAACTCGCGCACGGCGCCGTGTCCGCCCCGAGCGTTGAGGTGCAGCGCGGCCACACGACGGATTTCCGGGACCGCGTTGCCCACCGCAACCGGCAGTCCCACTTCCCGCATGACGCCGAGATCCGGCAGGTCGTCTCCCACAAACGCCACGTCAGCGAGTGTGAGACCCAGCTCGGCGCAGAGACGCTGGAGCGCGGGCAGCTTGCGTGCTTCCGGGTCCTGAATGCAATGCGGGATGCGCAGTTCACGCGCACGCATGGCCACACTTTCCGACACCCGACCCGTGATGATGGCGAGGGTCAGTCCACTCTCGCGCAGCATGGCCATGCCCAGGCCATCCTGGATGTCGTAGCGCTTGAACTCAAACGGCCGCGTCGTTTCGCCGTCCGGCGAACGCGTGGCGCCGAGGTACACGCCACCGTCGGTGAGGACGCCGTCCACGTCAAAGCATACCAGGCGCACGCGCTCGGCCGCGCGACGCATGGCGTCACTCAATTGGGCGATGCGCGAGAGCGGCGGTAGTACGCCACCGCTGCCCGCGTCACCCGGGGCAAGATCAGCAGACGGCGAGGAGGTCATCGACGCGCGCGATCCCAGATGTCGACGGCGCGCATGACGAGGTCCGGCAGTTCATGCAGCGGAATCATGTTGGGACCGTCGCTCGGCGCGTTGTCCGGATCGGGGTGCGTCTCGAGGAAGAGTCCCTGCGCACCGGCGGCCACGGCCGCATAGGTGAGCGGCGCGATGAACTCGCGCGCCCCGCCACTCGTGCCGCCGGCGCCAAGGCCGGGCTTCTGCACCGAGTGCGTGCCGTCAAAGATGGCGGGTACCTGGCAGGCCTCGCGCATGCGGGCGAAGGCGCGCATGTCCACCACGAGATCACCATAGCCAAAGAACGTGCCGCGCTCGGTGACCGCCATCGGACCCACCGTGCGTCCGGCAAGAGTGGCGCCGGCCTCCACCTTGCGCACGGCCCCCTTCATGCCCTCCGGGTGCATCCACTGGCCCTTCTTCACGTTCACCGACTTGCCCGTGGCACCTGCGGCCAACAGCAGGTCGGTTTGGCGGCAGAGGAAGGCCGGGATCTGCAGCACGTCCACCACCTGGCCGGCCGCCGCACACTGTGCGGGCTCATGCACGTCGGTGAGGATGGGCAGCCCCGTGGCCGCACGCACACGATCGAGCGCCGCGAGACCGGCTTCGAGGCCGGGACCGCGCACGCCATCGACGTTGGAGCGATTGGCCTTATCGAAGCTGGCCTTGAACACGATGCCGCCGGGCACCTGTTCGGCGAGACGTGCCAGCGCCTCGCCGACGCGCAGGTTGAGCGCGTCGTCTTCGAGCTGACAGGGACCGGCGAGGAGAAAGAGCCGATCGGACGGAAAGTGGGCAGCGGACACCGACATCACTGATTGACGTGTTCAAGAGCCGGCGCCGGCGCGCTGCCCCCTTCGAGGTGCTTGCGGCGCGTAGCTGCCGCCACGAACCCGGCAAACAGCGGATGCGGACGCAGCGGTCGCGACTGCAGTTCCGGATGGAACTGGCACCCCACGAACCACGGATGGGCCGGCAGTTCGATCATCTCCACGAGCGTGTCGTCGGGCGACAGGCCGCTGAGACGCAGGCCGTGCTCAATGAACCGCTCGCGGTAGCGATTGGACACTTCGTAGCGATGACGATGCCGTTCGCTCACCTCGTCCTGCCCGTAGATCTCGGCGGCCTTCGAGCCGCGCTGCAGGCGGCAGGGATAGGCACCGAGGCGCATGGTCCCACCCTTGTCGGTGACTTCCCGCTGCGAGTCCATGAGCGAGACCACGGCGTCGCTGCATTCGGGCGCAAACTCGCTGGAGTGACTGTCACCGAGGCCAAGCACATGGCGCGAGAACTCGATGATGGCCACCTGCATGCCGAGGCAGATGCCGAAGAACGGCAACTGCATTTCGCGTGCGGCGCGAATGGCCTCGACCATGCCTTCCACCCCGCGCACACCAAAGCCGCCCGGCACCAGCAGGCCGTGGTGCTGCGAGAGAATTTCGCGGGCCTTTTCCGGCGACGTGAAGTGATCGCTCGATGTCCACGCCAGTTCCACACCCACTTCGTTGGCAATGCCGCCGTGGATGAGGGCTTCCTGCACGCTCTTGTAACTGTCCACGTAGTCGGTGTACTTGCCCACCACGCAGATGCGCACCTTCTCGCGCGGCTGCGTGATGCGCTGCACCATGGCGCGCCAGGCCGTGAGGTCGGGCGTGGGCGCCTGCAGACGCAAGCGCTCCATGACGCGTTCGGCAAAGCCCTGCTGCTCGAAGACCAGCGGGATCTGGTAGATGGTGGGCACGTCGGGGCTTTCAATGACCGCGCCGAAGTCCACGTTGCAGAAGAGCGCGATCTTGCGCTTTACATCGTCCTGCAGTGGCTTCTCGCTGCGGCAAATGAGGAAGTCGGGCTGGATACCGATTTCCATGAGCTCGCGCACCGAATGCTGCGTGGGCTTGGTCTTCACCTCGCCGGCGGCCGCGATGTACGGCACCAGGGTGAGGTGCACAAAAATCGCGTTCTCCTTGCCCACTTCGCGGCGGAACTGACGGATGGCTTCGAGGAACGGCAGCGACTCGATGTCACCCACCGTGCCGCCGATTTCCACCAGCACCACATCATTGCCCGGTGCGATGCGCTTGACGGCGTTCTTGATCTCGTCGGTGATGTGCGGGATGACCTGAACCGTCGAACCCAGATACTCGCCGCGGCGTTCCTTGGTGATGACGTTCGAGTAGATGCGGCCGGTGGTGATGTTGTTGGCCTGCGAGAGCGGCCGATCGAGGAAGCGCTCGTAGTGGCCGAGATCAAGGTCGGTTTCCGCGCCGTCGTCGGTGACGAACACCTCGCCGTGCTGGAATGGCGACATGGTGCCCGGATCCACGTTGAGGTAGGGATCGAGCTTCATCATGGTCACGCGCAGGCCGCGCTCAACCAGCAGGCGGCCGAGCGACGCTGCCGCAATGCCCTTCCCGAGGGAGGAGACGACGCCACCGGTCACGAAGATGTACTTCGGGGTGGTGGCTCCCTGATTGGTCAACATGGAGGACATGGGTGCGGGGCTCGGAGCGGACGAGGGGGTGGTGGAGGTCACGATGTATGGGCAGCCCAGCGCGCGTTGGCGCGCACCAGGTCGTCTTCAGTGTCGATGCCGCCTTCGGCCGAGGGCACATGCGCCACGCCAATGGCGAGACCGTGAGCCAGCGGCCGGAGTTGTTCGAGGCGCTCGACCAACTCCAGCGGATGAGGAGCCCAGGCCACCCATTGCTGCAGGGCGGACCGGGTATAGGCATAGACGCCGACGTGCTGGTGCACGAGTGGTGCCAGCATGGCGGCGTCCTGGGGTTCCCGCAAACAGGGGATGGCAGCCCGTGAAAAATAGAGGGCCCGGCCATCATCCGTGCAGACGACTTTGACCACGTCGCGGCGCTCGAGCGCGTCAACGGGTACCGGTACCGCCGCGGTGCCGATGGGGGCCCGACCCTGCTGCACGATGTCCACCGCGCCGCGCAGCGCGGCGTGAGACACAAAGGGCTCGTCCCCTTGTACATTGAGCAGGACATCGAACGCCCCAAATTCCGGACGATTGGCCACTTCGGCCACGCGGTCGGTGCCACTGGGGTGATCGCTGCGGGTGAGGACCACGGGGATGCCGCGCGCCTGACAGGCGTCTGCAACTTCGGCATGGTCGGTGGCCACCACACAGGCGTCAGCCACGGCGAGCGCCGCTACGCGCTCGTGGACCCGGACGACGAGGGGTTCGCCTCCGAGGAGGCGAAGTGGTTTGCGGGGAAGTCGGGTCGCGCCAAGGCGCGCCGGAATCACCGCGAGGACCGGCATTGTCCTGTCCGTCGGGTCGTAGTTGCAGCAAAATTCACGCCAGTTAAGATACCCGTTTCGGCGCGACAAGGCAAACGGGCCGACTTTCCCCTCTTAGCGGTTCGGGATGCCTCTTTCGTGGTGGATCGGTTTCAACGCGCTGGTGCTGTTTCTGCTGGCGCTTGACCTCGGGATATTCAATCGCAAGGCCCACACGGTTTCGGTGCGCGAAGCCCTGGGCTGGAGCGCCTTGTGGGTGTCGCTGGCCATCGCCTTTGGTATCTGGGTGGGCCAGGCACTGGGGCGTCAGGCCATGCTGGAGTTCTACGCCGGCTATCTGGTGGAACAGGCCCTGTCGGTCGACAACCTGTTCGTTTTCATCCTGATTTTCGGCTACTTCCGCATTCCGCCCGAACTGCAGCACCGGGTGCTGTTCTGGGGCATCCTGGGCGCGCTGCTCATGCGCGGCGCCATGATCGGGGCGGGCGCGGTGCTCATCGCCCGCTTCCACTGGATCATCTACGTGTTCGGCGTCTTCCTCGTCTACACGGGGTTCAAGATGGCCTTCAGCGGCGGTTCACACGTGGAGCCCGAGCAGAATCCCGTCATTCGGCTGGTGCGCCGCTTCGTCCCGCTCACCACCCGCTTCCACGGCGAGCATTTCTTCATCCGGGAGCCACTCTCGCCAGGTGGGGTGGCGCGGCTTGTGGCCACGCCGCTGTTCGTGGTGCTCGTCCTGGTGGAGACCACTGACGTGGTGTTTGCGGTCGATTCCATCCCCGCCATTTTCGGTGTGACGCGCAATCCCTTCCTCGTCTACACCTCAAACGTTTTCGCCATTCTGGGCCTGCGCTCACTCTACTTCGTGCTGGCCAACATCATCGGCAAGTTCCACCTGCTCAAGTACGGTCTGTCCGTCGTGCTGGCCTTCGTGGGTGTCAAGATGCTGCTCAGCGAGATCCGTCCCATTCCCATCGGGATCTCGCTTGGTGTCGTGGCCGCGGTGCTGATTGGCAGCGTGCTTCTGTCCCTCGTTATCCCGCCGAAGGAAGAGTCGACGCCCGCCTGAGGCGGGCCATGCCCAGGAAGTTCTGCAGCAGGGCACGGCCGTGCTCGGTGAGAATCGACTCCGGATGGAATTGCACGCCCCACACCGGGTGCACGCGGTGCTGCAGTGCGTGGATTTCCGTGGGGTCATCGACCGCCGTGGCCGTGACGACGAGGTCTGCGGGCAGCGTGTCGTGCTCCACCACCAGTGAGTGATAGCGCATGACGCCCAGCGGTGACGGCACGCCGGCAAACAGCCCCGTGCCGTCGTGTGTTATGTGCGACATCTTGCCGTGCATCACGCGCCCCGCGCGCGTGACCACGCCACCGTAGGCCTCACCGATGGCCTGGTGGCCGAGACAGACACCCAGCAGCGGAATCTCGGCGCCGTAGCGACGGATGACGTCCACCGAGATGCCCGCGTCTTTCGGCGCGCAGGGGCCCGGTGATACCACGATGGCCTCGGGCTGCATGGCGCCAACCTCGTCCACGCTCAGGGCATCGTTCCGGTGCACCTCCAGCGTTTCACCCAGCTCGCCGAAGTACTGCACCAGGTTGTAGGTGAACGAGTCGTAGTTGTCGATGACGAGCAGCATGGGACGGCGGATGCGGGACGTGTGCGATGCGTGGGACCGACGGGGTCAGCCGCGCGGATGGTATTGCTTGTGCACACTCCGAAGATACTCACGATCGACGTGCGTGTAGATCTGCGTGGTGGCAATATCGGCGTGGCCGAGCATCTCCTGGACCGCTCGCAGGTCGGCGCCCCCTTCGAGCAGATGCGTGGCAAAGGAGTGCCGCAGCGTATGGGGCGACACGTGTTTTTCGATGCCGGCCAGCGCCACGTACTTCTGCAGAATCTTCCAGGCGCCCATGCGCGTGAGCGGCTTGCCCTGTCCATTGAGAAAGAGCAGCCCCTTGCCCTGCCCACGCTCGAGTACCGGACGGAGTTCGCGCAGGTACACGGCCACGGCGCCGATGGCCGAGCGGCCAATGGGCACCAGTCGCTCCTTGCTGCCCTTGCCAAACACGCGCACCAGGCCGTCCTCAAGCAGCACGTCCTTCTGCTGCAGGCCGATCCACTCGGAAACGCGCAAGCCGGCACCATAGGCCAGCTCCAGCATCGCGCGGTCGCGGAACGCGAGGCGCTCATCGAGACTGGGGGCGGACAACAGGCGCGTGATGTCGTCCACCGTCAGCACGTCGGGCAGGCTGCGCCAGCGCTGTGGGGCATCGAGGCGTTCGGTGGGATCCACCGTGACCAACCCCTCGGCAACCAGTGTGCGGAACCAGGACCGCAACGCAGAGAGCCGGCGGCGCACCGTACTGTTCTCACGCGGTTCAATGCCACGTTCCGGATCGGCGTCCTTGAGCGAGTAGAGGTACTCACGCAGGTGCGCCGGGCGCACGTCCTCGATGCGCTCCACGCCCTGGGCGCGCAGAAAACGTGCGCAGTCGATGACGTCGCGGCGGTAGGCATCGATGGTGCGCGGCGACGCAACGCGTTCCGTGGCGTACACGTCCAGAAACGTCTGGACATGCAGCCCCGGATACTGCGCCGGGTCGCGTTCCGGATCTGCCGCTGCGCGCGGACGTCCCATGGCTCAGGGCTCCCCGTCGAGCGTGTCGGTGTTGGCACGGGCATTGGCATCGACCCTGGCATTGGCGGCGCGACGACGACGCCACCACCAGATGCCAGCGGCTACGGCTACGATGCCCAGCGCCACGAGGCCGATGCTGCGTTGCTGCGTGGCAATCTGCGCCAGCAACACGTCGGCGTTGCTTCCGGCCCGGAAGGCCAGCACACACACGATGCCATACCACAGCGCGGAGGCGGCCGACATGGCGAGCAGTGCCCGACCTGCCCCGATGCCCAGGGCGCCGGCAACGGGCGGGACCACCGCGCGCACGGCCGGAAGAAAGCGACTCACCAGCACAGCCAGCACACCCTGCGTGGCAAAACGCTCAGAGAATCGTTCGGCCGCGTCCGCCGGAAACGCACGTGGGAAACGCTGCTGCAGACGCGGAAGGCCGAAGCGATGGCCCACCCAATACATGAGCATCGCACCGCCGATATTTCCGACCATGGTGGCGGCCCACACCCCGAACTCCGTCCCGTTGCCACGCGCCGCGACAAAAGCCCCCAACGCGATAACCGTGTCGGCCGGCAGCGGCGGGAATACGTTCTCCGCAAACGCGGCCACCACGATGATGCCGTAGAGCACCGGCTCGGGCAATCCGACTAGCCACGCCAGAAGGTCGGCCATCATGGGCGGCGCGGCGTCAGGCGCAGCACGTCAACACGAAGCCGCGCGCCTATCAGGCCGCCGCTCAGCGCGGCAGCAGCGATGCTGTGCAGAGCACCGCCAGACCTTCTTCGCGCCCTATCCACCCCATGCCTTCGTTGGTCTTGCCCTTGATGAACACCATGTCGGTACCCACCTGCAGGGCGGTCGCCAGCGCTGCACGCATGGCCTCACGATTGGGGCCAATCTTTGGCGCCTGCGCCACGACGGTCACGTCCACGTTGTGCACGCGCCATCCCGCCTCGTGCACACGCGCGACGGCCGCTTCCAGCATCATGACCGAGTCTTTGCCCTTGTTGGCGGCGTCGGTATCGGGAAACATCTGACCGATGTCCCCAAGGGCCGCCGCACCGAGAATGGCATCGGTCACGGCATGACACACGGCATCGCCATCGGAATGACCCGCGCAATGCACCGCGGACGGGACATCCACGCCGCCGAGGCGCATGGGGCCACCCGGCGCAAAGCGGTGCGAGTCATACCCGATGCCCACACGCATGGCGGGCGCCGTACTGGATACCGTGCCGCCGGTGCTGCTCATGCCGCCACCGTGGCGGCCGCGGCCGGCAATGCCTCGCCGCTGATGATGGAGTAGTCCTGTCGGCGACGGGCGGGCGTGAAGCCCGCGTCGCGAATGAGACGATCGAGTTCGTCGGTGGTGGTGCGATACGTGGTGTTGGCAGCCGAGACCACGTTTTCCTCGATCATGAGCGAGCCGAAGTCGTTGCAGCCGTAGCGCAGCGCCAACTGCCCCACCTTCATGCCCATCGTCACCCAGCTCGACTGCAGATTGGGCACGTTGTCGAGCACGATGCGCGAAATGGCCACCGTACGCAGATAGGTCGTGGCGTCGGTCTTGGGCATATGCGAGAGTGTGGGCGTGTTCTCGGGCTGCAGCGGCCAGGTGATGAACGCCGTGAAGCCATTGGTGCGCGCCTGCAGCTCCCGCACGCGCTGCAGGTGCTCGATGCGCTCGGCCAGGGTCTCGCCGATGCCGTACATCATGGTCACCGAGGTCTTCATGCCCTCGTTGTGCGCCAGCTCCATGATTTCAAGCCAGCGATCGGCGCCCGCCTTCTTGGGCGCCACCAGATCCCGCACGCGCTGCACGAGAATCTCGCCGCCGCCGCCGGGGATGGAGTCGAGTCCGGCCGCCTTCAGTTCCCGCACGACGTCCCGCGCGTCCAGCCGGAAGCGCGTGGCGAAGAAGTCCACTTCACTGGGCGAAAAGCCGTGGATGTGGATGGGGTGGTTGCGCTTGATATAGCGCAGCAGATCGAGGTACCACTCGAACGGGATGTACGGATTGTGCCCGCCCTGGATCAGGATCTGCACGCCACCCAGCGCCTTGGTCTCCTCGATCTTCTCGCCGATCTGCTCGTACGACAGCGTGTAGCCTTCGCCGTGCTTGGGACGCCGATAGAAGGCGCAGAACCCGCAATCGGCCACACACACGTTGGTGTAGTTGATGTTGCGGTCGACGATATAGGTGACCACGCCGTGCGGGTGCTTCTGCTCGCGCACACGGTCAGCTTCATGACCGAGTTCGAGCAGCGGGGCGTTGGTGTAGAAATCGAGCAGGTCGCGCATGGTGGCGTTCCGTTCAGGGCACTCAGGCGGCTGGCAGAAAGGCCAGTGTGCCGTCGGGCACACGACCGGCCAGCACCAGACGCCGGAAGAATTCTGTCAGTCCCGCAAGGTGCGGGTAGGACAAACGGTAGTCGAGGCCCGCGAAGTATTCGCGGCAGGTACGCACCGGCACACCACTGGCTTCTGCAGCCTGTGCCGACAACACATCAAGATGGGCCAGTCCCCAGTCCCGCGACGCGATGAGCGATGCATGCGCCGACAGCGACTCGTGCACCGGCGTGCCGCGCTGTGCCACCCACACGGCAAAGACGAATGGCAGGCCGGTCCACGCTTTCCACGCCGCACCGAGATCTTCCTGCCACGGGTAGCGTTCGGCCCAGGCGCCACCGCCCTGCGACTCATGAAACAACTTGAGCGCGGCATCCCCGATGACCAGACGCGCATCATGGTCATCGTTGGCGAAGTGCGCGATGTCGGCCAGCTCGGCATCACCTGGCACGAACTCCGGTCGGCACTTCCACACGTGCTCAAAGAGCAATTCGAGCAGCGCCACCGACGTCATGCTGCTGCGACTCACCAGCACACGGCGACCGCCCAGGTCCTGCGGCGCGCGCGCGCTGAACAGCATGACGCTGCGCACCGGACCATCGCTGGTAATGCCAAGCTCGGGCAGCAGCAGGAAACGATGGGCGTCGCGTGCATACTCCACCGCCGACACCACGCTCACATCGAGCTGCCCGTCGGCCATGAGCTGATTGAGCTGCGTCGGCACGCCATCCACCAGTTCTCCGGCCAGCGGCACCAGGCCACGCTCGATGGCCCCGTACACCGGGTAGCAGTTGATGTAGCGGATACGGCCCACGCGCAGCATGCTCAGGCCACCGCCAGTGCGGTGTCGGCCTGCTGGCTTTCGCCTGTTTCGCCGGGGCCGAACTCGCGCAACACGCGATAGAAGGAGTCGCGCTCTGCCGGCTGCTTCCCTGCCCCGCGAATGAGCTGCAGCAACTGCGGCAGCGTCATGCCCTGCGGCGTGTGGGCGCCAACCGCGTGATAGATCTTCTCGCGCACCACGGTGCCCTCGATGTCGTTCACGCCGAAGTGCAGCGCGACTTGCGTGAGCGAGGGGGTCACCATGATCCAATGCGACTTGATGTGCTCGAAGTTGTCGAGGAACAGGCGACCCACGGCCAGATTGCGCAGGTCGTCGAAGCCGGTGGTGCTGGTACCGGTGCGGCCCAGCGTGGCGCCGAGTTCGTTGTCGTCGGGATGGTAGGCCAACGGGATGTACGCGAGAAAACCACCCGTTTCGTCCTGCAGATCGCGCAACATGGCCAGGTGCTGCATGCGATCGTCAATGGTCTCGACGTGGCCATAAAGCATGGTGCAGTTGGAGCGAATCCCCAACTGATGCGCCGTGCGGTGCACGTCGATGTAATCGGTGCCGCCAAGCTTCTTGTCGGCGATCTGCTCACGCACGGCCGCGCTGAAGGTCTCCGCCCCTCCACCAGGCAAGGTGTCCAGCCCGGCCTCACGCAGGGCCGTGAGCACGTCGGCACGCGACATTTTTTCGATGCGCGCGATGTGCGCGATCTCGACGGCCGTGAGTGCCTTGATGTGCACCTGCGGATGCCGCGCCTTGAGTGCGCGGAACATCTCGGTGTAGTACGCGAGGCCCGCCTGCATATCGAGCCCACCGACAATGTGGAACTCGCGCGTGATCGTGCCGTCGGCGCGATCGGACTCGGCCAGCACCTGATCGAGCGAGTAGCGGTAGGCGCCCTCTTCCTTGGGCAGCCGCGCATAGCCGCAAAAGACGCAGGTCTTCCGCAACACGCAGATGTTGGTGGGGTTGATGTGCTGGTTGGACGCGAACGTGACGCGGTCCCCATGCCGTGCGCGATTCGCGGCATCGGCCATGGCCCCAACCCCGTTGAGATCCGGGGTGGTAAACAACGTGACGCCATCGCTCAGCGACAAGCGCTCACCAGCGTTCAGCTTCTCGCCGATTGGGCGAAGAGCCGGGTCGCGCAGACGATCAAGGTCGAACGGTACAGCTCGCGGCATCAGGACGCACCCCAGAAGCGGCGCGACGGCCCGGGAAGCGGAGCCGTCGCGCTGTCATTCGATGTACGCCCCGCCGGGCCTATTCGTGCCAGCGTCGGAGCGCGATCGAAACGTTGTGACCACCGAAGCCCGAACTGTTCGACAGCGCCACCTCCACCTGCCGTGCCTTGGGCACGTTGGGGGTGATGTCGAGATCGCACTCCGGGTCCGGCGTGGAATAGTTGATCGTGGGCGGAATCAGTCCGTCGCGCATGGCCAGCGCGCAGGCAATGAACTCCACACCACCGGCTGCGCCGAGCATGTGCCCGGTGGCCGACTTGGTGGAACTCACCGACAACGTCCGCGCGTGGTCACCAAAGACGGTCTTGATGGCCTTGATCTCGTTGGGATCATTGAGCGGCGTGGACGTGCCGTGTGCGTTGATATAGTCCACGGCTGTCGGTTCGAGTTCCGCATCGCGCAGGGCGCGGCGCATGGCGCGCTGCAGACCCTCATGGGCCTCGGGCTGGCCCGTGAGGTGGTACGCGTCTCCGGTGGCGCCGTAGCCCACCACCTCGCCGTAGATGCGCGCGCCGCGGCGCACCGCATGCCCCAGCTCTTCGAGCACGACCACACCGGCGCCTTCACCCAGCACGAAGCCATCACGGGTGGCGTCGAACGGACGCGAGGCGGTGGCCGGCGAATCGTTGCGCTCGGACAGCGCCGTCATGTTGCCAAAACCACCGATGGCCATGGGCAACACCGCGGCTTCGGACCCGCCCGCAATCATCACATCGGCATCGCCGTACATGATGGTGCGGAAGGCCTCACCGATGGCATGCGCGCTCGTGGAGCACGCCGAGATGGTGGCGAAGTTGGGCCCCTTGGCGCCGAAGCGCATGGACACCACCCCCGCCGCGATGTCGGCGATGTACATGGGCACGAAGAACGGAGAGATGCGCCGGTTGCCCGACGTCATGTACACCGAGTGCTGCTCTTCCATGGTGGCCAGGCCACCGATGCCGCTGCCGATGATGACACCGCACTCCTCGGGCACGAATCCGCCCGAGGCGAGACCGGCATCCGTCATGGCCTGCACCGCTGCCCCCATGGCGTATTGCGTGTACAGGTCGGCGCGCTTGGCTTCCTTGCGGTCCATGTACAGACCGACGTCGAAGCCCTTCACCTCACACGCGAACTTCACCTTGAAGTCCGAGGCATCGAACTTGGTGATGAGCGCACCGCCCGACTTGCCATCCAGCAGGCCCTGCCAGGTCGTCGCCAGGTCGTTGCCGACCGGCGTGATCGCCCCAAGTCCCGTGACGACGACCCGCCGGCGCATCAGCCCGCGACCTTCGCCTCGAGGTACGCGATGGCGTCACCCACGGTGCGCAGCTTCTCGGCGTCCTCGTCGGGGATGTCGATGTTGAACTCCTTCTCGAACTCCATCACCAGCTCGACGATGTCCAGCGAGTCGGCGCCGAGATCCTCGATGAAGCTCGCCTCTGGGGTCAGCTTCTCGCGCTCCACGCCGAGCTCCTTCTCGATGATGTCCTTGATCTTCGACGCGTTATCCGACATGGGAACGGTTCCTCTGGGGTTGTTGGAGTTGAGAGACGGAAAGGTAGCCAGCTGAGGGCGTCACAGGGAGGGTCTGGCGCGGGTTTGCGCTGACCGTCCCCCGGACGATCACATGACGAGGCCGCCGTCCACTACGAAGACCTGACCCGTCACATAGGCCGTCAGGTCGGAAGCGAGCACGACGACCATGCCCGCCACATCCTCGGGCGTGCCCAGACGCTCGAGGGGAATGCCAGCCGACAGCGAGGCGCGCGCCTCGGGGGTCATGGCCGCGGTCATGTCCGTGTCGATGAAGCCCGGCGCCACCACGTTGGCCAGGATGTTGCGCGAAGCCAGCTCCTTGGCGATCGACTTGGTCATGCCAATGAGACCGGCCTTGCTGGCGGCGTAGTTGGCCTGACCCTTGTTGCCGATGAGACCCACGACACTCGCCACGTTCACAATGCGACCGTAGCGTCGCTTCATCATGCCACGGCTCGCGGCCCGACAGGTCGCAAAGGCACCACGCAGGTTGGCGTTGATGACCGCGTCCCAGTCGTCGTCCTTGAGACGCATGAGCAGATTGTCGCGCGTGAGGCCGGCGTTGTTGACGAGAATGTCGAGCTGGCCAAAGGCCTGCTCCACGGCATCAACGAGTGCCGCGGCCTGACTGGGCTCCGAGAGATCCGCCGCGAAGCCGCGCACGTCCGCGCCCGTCTCTGCAGCCAGCTCCGCCGCCACCGCCTCGGCCTTGCTCTGCTCACGGCCGGTGACCGCCACGCGCGCGCCGGCGCGGGCCAGCGCGGCGGCAATGGCGCGACCGATACCGCGTGTCGAGCCGGTAACGAGCGCCACGCGCCCGCCCAGATCGATCGTCAACCCACGTGCTGCCGGTGATTCGGACATGACGAAGTGCTCGACTCGTTTCAGGTGGGAGACGACAGGCTCGAGAGCAGCTTCTCGACTTCCGCCACGGTGCCGCAGTTGGCGGTGGCGACCGCGGGCGCAATGCGTCGCACGAGGCCAGTGAGCACGGCACCCGTGCCGATCTCGAGGAAGGTGGCTTGCGGGAAGCGATCGGCCAGCGTGCGCACCACCTGCGTCCACTGCACGGGCGCGGTGAGCTGCTGCTCCAGCAACGCGCGCGCGGTGTCCGCGTCCTGCACGGCCTCCGCGTTCACATTGGCGACCACCGGCACACGCGGGGTGTGCCAGGTCTCGGCGCGCATCGCTTCGGCCAATCCGTGGACAGCCGGTGCCATGAGCGGCGAATGAAAGGCGCCGCTGACCGGCAAGGGGAGGCAGCGCTTGGCGCCCGCTTCCTTTGCCAACTCCATGGCGCGTTCCACACCCGCGACTTCACCGGAAATGACCACCTGCTCTTCGCTGTTGTAGTTGGCCGGCACGACGAGTCCACGCTCACTGCTGGCCTGCACACAAATGGCGTCGATGGGCGTGCTCAGCACGCCGAGAATGGCGGCCATGGCGCCCGGACGTGCCACGCCCTGTTCGAACATGAGCGTGCCACGTCGGCGCACGATGCGCGCAGCGGACGCCAGTTCGAGCGCGCCGGCCACGTGATAAGCCGAGAACTCCCCGAGGGAGTGGCCTGCGGTTGCGCGCACGTGCGGGGCCAGCGCGTCTTTCAACACGGCCCAGACGGCGGCGCTGTGCGCCAGCAGCGCGGGCTGCGCGTTCAGCGTGCGCGTGAGGTCATCGGCCGGTCCTTCGAAGGCCAGCGTGGAGAGTGATGCGCCAACGGCGTCGTCCACGGCATGAAACGCCTCACGGGCGGCCGGAAAGGCCTCGAAAAGGTCCTTGCCCATGCCCACCTTCTGCGAACCCTGGCCGGGCAGCAGCACCACGAAATCCATCGCCATCGGAATTGCGTTGCCTGAGTAGGGAGAGACGTGCGCTCAGTAGCGCACGACGAGCGAGCCCCAGGTGAAGCCCGCGCCGAAGGCCGCGAACAGCACCGTCATGCCTTCCTTGAGCACACCCTGCTCCACCGCATCGTTGAGCGCGATGGGAATGGACGCGGCCGACGTGTTGCCGAAGCGATCCACGTTGACGAACACCTTGTCCATGCTGATGCCGGCGTGCTTGGCCGTCGCCTCGATGATGCGCACGTTGGCCTGATGCGGAATGAGCAGGTCCACGTCGGCGGCGGTGATGCGCGCCATGTCGAGTGCCCGATCGGTGGCCTCGGCCATCGAGCGCACGGCGTGCTTGAACACCTCACGCCCGGCCATGTGGATGAACTGCCGCTTGGTGCCGTGCGTGTCGGGCGTGAACGGTTCGGCCGCACCACCGGCCGGACGCCACAGCAACTCGGCCAACGCGCCATCGGAACGCATGAACGTGGACATGATGCCCTTCTGTCCACCACGTGCACGGCGCAGCACTGTCGCACCCGCGCCGTCGGCGAACAGAATGCAGGTGTTGCGATCGGTCCAGTCGACAATGGCGCTGAGCTTTTCGGCGCCAATGACCAGCACCGTGTCGGCCGCACCACTGGCGATCATGGAGTCGCCCACGATGGCGCCATAGAGCCAGCCGGAGCAGGCCGAGGCCACGTCGAATGCAGCGGCGCGGGAGCAGCCCAGCATCGTCTGCACTTCCACCGCCTGCGAAGGCAGCAGGTGATCGGGCGACGCGGTGCCGACAATGATGGTGTCGATTTCGCCGGGCTGCACGCCCGCCCTGGCCATGGCCTGCATCGAGGCCTTGGCGCAGAGCGACGCGAGTGATTCGCCGGGCTCCGCAATGTGGCGCTGGCGAATGCCGGTGCGCTCCTGAATCCAGGCGTCGTTGGTTTCGACGCCCATGGCGGCAATGTCGTCGTTGGTGACGACCTTGGCCGGCACGGCGTGGCCGGTGCCGGCGATGTACGAATACGGTCGCTTCATGCGGTGCGTTCGCTGTCCGGCGTGGGACTCGGCACACTGGCAGCGAGCTGTCGCCCGATTTCGTCCGTCATGCCCGACTCCACCGCGCGCAGCGCCTGATGGATGGCGTTCATGATGGCCTTGGGCGAGCTCTTGCCGTGTGAGATGATGGAGACGCCGCGCACACCCAGCAGGGGCGCGCCGCCGTATTCGTCGACATCGAGCTCGGTGAGCGAGGCCGCCACCTTGCGCGGGTCGAGGTTGGCCACCTTCGATACCTTGCCGATGAGCATGGGGCCGATGCTCTCGTAGAACTTGAGCAGCACGTTGCCCGTGAAGCCGTCGCATACCACCACGTCGATGGCGCCGCGGTCGCAGTGGCCACGCGGCAGGTCGCGTCCCTCGACGTTGCCGAGGAAGTTGAGACCGGCGCCCAGGAGCCGCTGGTGGGCTTCCTTCACCACCAGGTTGCCCTTCTCGGCTTCCTCGCCAATGGACAGGAGCCCGACGGCGGGATTGTCGCGACCGAGCAACGCCTTGGCGTACACGGTGCCGATGCGGGCGAACTGCACCAGCTCATCGGCGGCGCAGTCGACGTTGGCGCCCACGTCGAGCACGAGGATGGGCTGGGCGGCTGTCGGAAACAGCGTCCCGATGGCGGGACGCTTGAGACCCTCATGCAGCTTGAGCAGCATGAGGGAGGCGGCCATTTGCGCGCCGGTGTTGCCGGCGGACACAAAGCCATGCGCGAGCCCTTCGGCCACACGACGGATGCCCACCACCATGGAGCTGTTGGGCTTGGCCCGCATGGCCACGCGCGGGCTGTCCGTCATCTCGATGACGTCGGGCGCCTCGACGATGGACAGCCGCGACCGGACGTGCGCCAGCGCCGCAAGCTCGTCGCGCAGCAGCGCGTCCAGCTCGCGTTCAATGACGGCCGTTTGGCCTACCAGCTCGATGTGGTGATCCGGGGGCAGCGCTCCGAGCGCATGGAGGGCGCCCGCGATGGGGGCCCGGGGGGCGTAGTCGCCCCCCATGGCATCCACGGCGATGCGCGCCAAGCTTACGCTTCCTGCGCCGCTACCCGCTGCTCACCCGCGTAGTAGCCGCACTCGCCGCACACGCGGTGCGGACGCTTGGCGGAGCCACACTGCGGGCACGACTGAATGACGATGGCGGGCGCGGTCTTGTGCGTGTTGCGGGCGCGCTTCCGCCGCTTCGAGGTGCGGCGCTTCGGTACGGCCATGGATACAGCCCTGAGCGTTCGAGACGAAAATGACCGTCAGTCGGTGCTGCGCAGATCGCGCAACGCCGCCCAACGGGGATCGAGAGTTGGAGAGCACTGACAGCTCCCCGTGTTGCGATCGACGCCGCAGGAGGGACACAGGCCCTGGCACTCCGTCCGACACAGCGCAAACGCCGGAACGGCCAACAGCCACTCCTCACGCACCGCCGGACGCAGATCCAGGACGCGGGCTCCCGCGGGGATCAGCACGACATCATCCTCTTCCGCTTCGTCGGTACCCGACTCGGCAAAAATCAGATGCACTTCTTCCGCAACGTGGACCGTGGCTTCGCCCAGACAGCGACGGCACTCGGTTACGGCCTTGCCTTCGATGCTGCCGCTGAAGTAAAAACGGCCCGCGCCCGCACTGGAAAGACGGCCCACCACCTGCACGCCCGGTTCCACCGGCCCTGCATCACCGTCCAGCCACGTCGGATCCGCGGTCGCCAGCAGTCCTTCTACTTGCGCGGCCCGCGCCTCCAAACTGCGGATGTCAAAGTCCAGCATAGCCGTGTAACGTAGAACGGCAGCCCCCGTTTCACAAGGGCTGCCGCTCACGGTTTTCCGCCAATTCGGGCTGCCCAAGTGGCCATCGGGCCACAAGTTAGGCCACCCGCACCCAATCAGTCGATGACGTCGGCTTCGGCGAAGAAGAACCGCGCCTCGCGGGCCGCGTTTTCGTCGGAGTCCGAGGCGTGGATGGCGTTCTTGCCCTTCGACTCGGCGTACAGCTTGCGCACCGTGCCCTCGGCCGCTTCGGCCGGGTCCGTCGCGCCGATGGCCGTACGGAGCGCCGCCACGGCGTCGTCCTTTTCGAGGATCATCGGCATGCACGGGCCGCTGGTCATGAACTCCACCAGCTCCCCGTAGAACGGACGCTCCTTGTGGACCTCGTAAAAGGCGCCGGCCTGGGCCGTGGTCAGGTGCATGACCCGGGCCGCCTTCACGGCGAAGCCCTGGCGCTCGAGCAGCGCGATGATGTTTCCGGCGTTGCCGGCGCCAAAGGCGTCGGGCTTCACGATCGTAAGGGTGCGACGGCCAGCCATGGTCGTGTGGTGTCGAAGGGTGAATGCACGGCGCCAGAACGCAGGCGCGGCGGGACCCCGGAGGATCCCGCCGCGCGCAAGATAACTGCTCCGGCCTGACGCGGCAGGCCGGTCCCGCGTGTTACAGGCGGGCCTTGATGAGCTCGACGAAGTCGATCGGACGCTGGGCCACGCCCATGCCCGCCGCCTTGAACGAGTCGATCTTCTCGGCAGCCGTACCAGCCGAACCCGAGATGATGGCGCCCGCGTGACCCATGCGGCGTCCCGGCGGGGCCGTCTGACCGGCAATGAAGCCCACGACCGGCTTGGTCATGTGGTTCTTCACGAAGTCGGCCGCTTCCTGCTCGTCCGTGCCACCGATTTCCCCCATCATGGCCACGGCCTTGGTGTTCGGATCCTTCTCGAAGGCCGCGAGGCAATCGATGAAGTTGGTGCCGTTGATGGGGTCACCACCGATGCCGACGCAGGTGCTCTGGCCGATGCCGGCCTTGGTCAGCGCGTTCACCACTTCGTAGGTGAGCGTGCCCGAGCGGCTGACGACACCCACCGGACCCGGCGTGCAGATGCGACCCGGAATGATACCGACCTTGCTCTCGCCCGGCGTGATGAGGCCCGGGCAGTTGGGGCCGAGCAGTCGGGCGCCGTGCTCCTTCACGAACGGGTACACCTTGGTCATGTCGAGGACCGGCACGCCTTCGGTGATGCAGACGATGAACTTCACGCCAGCGGCCGCCGCTTCCATGATGGCATCGGCCGCGTACATGGGCGGCACGTAGATCACCGACGTGTTGGCGCCGGTGGCCTGCACCGCGTCGTGCACCGTGTCGAAAATCGGCGCCGTGCCTTCGAAGGTCTGGCCACCCTTGCCGGGCGTGACACCGGCCACGACCTGCGTGCCGTACTCGATCATCTGCTTGGCATGGAACGAGCCATCGCGGCCCGTGATGCCCTGCACCACCAGCTTGGTGCTCTTGTCGATGAAGATGCTCACGCGGCACCTCCCTTGGTCGCGAGTTCCACCGCGCGCTGCACAGCCGAATCCATGTCGCTCGACGCGGAGAAGCCGTTGTCCTTCAGGATCTGCAACGCGATTTCCTCGTTCGTGCCGGTGAGGCGGATGACGATGGGCACCTTGAGCGGATTCGCCTTCGTGGCCGTGACGATGCCATTGGCCACGTCATCGGTGCGCGTGATGCCGCCGAAGATGTTGAACAGGATGCACTTCACGTTCGGATCGGCGGTGATGATGCGCAGCGCATTCACCACCTTCTCCGGATTCGACGAGCCGCCGATGTCGAGGAAGTTGGCCGGATCGCCGCCGTAGTACTTCACGAGGTCCATCGTGGCCATGGCGAGGCCGGCACCGTTCACCACGCAGCCCACATTGCCGTCGAGCTTGATGAACGTGAGGTTGGCATTGCGCGCGTCCACTTCGCTCGGCGCTTCCGACGATTCGTCGCGCAGCGCGGCGATCTGCGGCAGACGATCGAGTTCGTTGTCGTCGATGACCATCTTGCCGTCGACGGCAATGAGCTCACCCTGCGGCGTGAGCACGAGCGGATTGATTTCCGCGAGCGAGCATCCGGCGCTCATGAACGCCGTGTAGAGCTGCTGCATGATCTTGGCGGCCTGACGCGCGAGCTTGACGTCCTTGTACAGGAAGAAGCCCATGCGCATGGCTTCGAACGGCAGCAGGCCGTAGCGCGTGTCCACCGGATGGTAGAGAATCTTCTCCGGTGTGGTGGCGGCCACTTCTTCGATGTCGATGCCGCCGGCGGCGGACACCATGAACACCGGCTTCTTGGTCGCACGATCCACAATGATGCCGACATAGGCTTCCGAGCCGATGTCCGCCGCCACCGTCACGAGCACCTTCTCGACGGTGAGGTCCTTGATCGTCATGCCCAGGATGGCCTGTGCCTTTTCCTTCGCCGCTTCCGGCGTGGGGCAGAACTTCACACCACCGGCCTTGCCGCGGCCGCCGGCATGGACCTGGGCCTTGACCATGACGGCCACGCCATAACGCTTCGCGATGGCTTCCGCCTGGTCGGGCGTCGTGGCGACTTCGCCGGGCGGGATCGGCACACCGGCCGCCCGCAGCAGCTCCTTCGCCTGATACTCGTGTAGGTTCACGCGTTCTCCGAACTGGGGAATGTCAGCGGTTCACTGCCAGAGGGTCGGACCCGGTGCACACCAGTGTGCCACGGACCCCTCCCGACGGAGCCATCGCCGTGAACCGGCGACGACGACTCCGGCCGCAATCACTGCGGCGGTCGTCCCAATACGCGCCCAAGGCTATCAAACGCTGCCCCGAACGCACTCCAGTCTCCGCGGCGCATGGCCTGACGCATCGCGTCATACCAGCGCGCCGCACTTGCTTCGCCGGCCACCGGCACCAGATCCATGGCGGCCGCGCCTGCGGTTGGACTCGAGCTCACCGTCACGCCGAGCCGCGACAGCGCCTCGGCGGTGGTGCTCCCAACCCCGACTCGTGCGCCATCCGTGATGGCGACGCGCGCCACCACCGTGCTGCCATCACCACGCGCCCACTGCACGCCCTGCAGGTACAACAGGCCCGCTGCGGTGGGCACGGCGACGATGCGCCCGCGCCGCAGGCGCATGTCCCGACGCGCACCATCCGGCAGGGCGGCGCGCGCGCTATCGAGCCCGATCTGCAGCGCGGTGTTGAGTCCGCGCCACTGCAATTTGGTACCGGAGACCGGCCACCAGTAGGTCGCGCGTTCACTTCCACCCATCACCACCGCCATGCCGTCCACCTGTTCGCCGCTGTCGAGCAACGGCACGGCCCAGCCTGGGGTGGGACGCGGGCCGCTGCCAAGTGCCATGGGCGCAGGCGTCCCGCCAAAGAGGGCGCTGTCCGGCACGGTGCGCGGCGCGGCGCCGTCGAGCCGGGAGCCGTAGCGGGCGAGCGTGCGAATCTGCAGCAGCCCGCGCTCGCTGGCGGGTGGCAGGTGATCGGCCAGCCCGTCCGGCAGCAGGCTGTCGGCCGTGAAGAGTGTGGGAAACCGGGTCTGCCAGGTCCGCGTGACCGGATCCGGCGTCCGCACGGGAACCAGGCGGGTTTGCCCCGTCGCCGCATCGACAAGCGCAGTCGCCGCCAACTTGAAGTACGAATACACCCCGGCCCCGACCTGCCAGCGCTGGCTGAGGGGGTAACGATCAGAGGCACTGTAGAGGTGAAGCGCCCAATAGAGGCGGTTGCCGTGCAGGAGCGGTTGCAGCTCCTGTCCTTGCACAAAAATCGGCGCCAGTCGCTGTACGCGTTCCCGTACGTCACGGTGCGTCACGAGCAGCGGCGCGCGATACCGCAGGCTGTCAGGCTGCAGCAGGGACGCGTCGCGCAGGGCCCAGGCATGGGCGATACGCGCGCGCCAACTGTCGAGTGGCACCCCCACCACCGGGTGCGCGGCGTTGACTGCGCTGGTATCGGAGAGACCTGACGACGCCGGCGACGGGGCGACGTCGAGCAACTGCGGCTCACTCAAGCCTGGTCCGAACAGCGGCCAGCCGCCGCGCGAGGTCTCGTGCGGCAGCTCGTCGGGTGCGGCGTCCTGCACGTCGTCTGCCCGCGCGGGCCACTCCAGGACTTGGTCGCGCAGCACGGGTTGCGTCACGTCCACCAGACTCACCGGCCAGCGCTCGCTTGCGCCAACGGGGCGACGCACGCGCAGCGCGTGCAAGCGGCCATCGCTCATGCGCCAACTGATGGTGGCCGCGTCGATGTAGCGGGCCGAGAGCACGTCGGCGGTCGAGCCGGTTGGCAATGGCGCCGGCGCGGCCAAACCCGCCGCGGGCAACGGCAGGTTCCCTCCCGCTGGCGTGCCCGTTGCCCCGCCACGGTCGGACGCGGCGCGCGCTCCCGCACTCTCTGCGCGCGTGGCCACGCTGGATGACGCGGTCGAGGGTTCCTCGCCCAATCCGGCCGCCAGGCTGGCACGATCCCACAGGCTGACGCGATCGGCCAGCGTCGCGGTCGGGAGCACCAGCCGTGCAAACACCGCCGCGCTGCTGTCGTTGGCGACGGGTTGCATGGCGTCCACGTCGAACGCGCGGCGGCTGTAGAGCGCGCGTGAGGCCACGTAGTCGGCATCACGACGTCGCGCATCGGCATCCGGCTGCGCCCGCGCCGCGACGGCGGGCGCCACATGACGCAGACCAAGCGCGGAAACCAGGACCACGGTCAGCGTGATGAAGGCGGTGCGCAGCTGCCCCACCCAGCCCGCACGAAACACCACCAGCGCCGCCAGTACGGCGCCATAGGACAGGATGGTGTCCATGCGCAGCGTGATGCGATGGTCCACGCGCAGGAACATGCCATCCGGGCCGCTGCCGTGGGTCAGCAGATCAAACGCATCGAGTCGATAGCTCCACGCCAGCAGCAGCAACACCAGGCTGCCCAACACGCTCAAATGGCGCCGCACATGGGTGCTCGCGGCGAATCGCCGGCCTTCAAGCCGCAGGGAGCGCGTGAGCGCATACAGCACCAGCACCATGGCCGTGAGCGCCACCACCGATACCAGCGCCCACAGATACAGCGTTTCTTCGAGCGGCAGCCAGTAGAGGTAGTGGCCAAGGTCCCGATCGAAAATGCCTTCGATTTCCCCGAAGCGCTGTCCGTGTCGGGCCATCAGCAGCGCTTCCCAGTTGTCGAGCGGCCAGGCCAGCACGGCACCCACCACCAGCGACAGGATCACGGTGAGTGAGAACAATCGTCGCCCCGGCACCATGGCCGTGAGCTCGATGTTGGCCACCCGCGACGGCACCGCAACCGCCAGAATGGTGCGACGGACCGCGTGCAGGTTGGCAAACGCGAACAGGGAACCCACCAGCCAGGCACCGCCCTGCAGCCACAGCGTGTTGGTGAGCTGCTCCCAGAAGAGACCAGGCACGCCCATGGCGCGGTACCACGCATGGTCGACCACGAGGGCCGTCACGGTGCGGCCCGCGAGCAACAGCGCGGCCGCTGCCGCCAGCAGACCGACCAACCATGCGCGGCCTCGCATCTCAGCCTCGGGTGCGCGGCGTCAGACGCTCACGCCCTGCGCACGCAGCCACCCTTCCATCACGCCGCGAATCTCGGCCAGACGTTCCGGGCTGCGGGCCTCGTAGCGCGCCACGATGACCGGCTGCGTATTGGACGCGCGCAGCAAACCCCAGCCATCACCGAAGAGCACACGCACGCCGTCCACATCGATGACATCATGCGAGGCCGTGAAGTGCGGCACCGCGCGGGACATGATGGCGAATTTGGTGGCCTCGTCGGTATCGATGCGGATTTCCGGCGTGGACACGAACGGCGGCACGTCCGCCAGCAACTCGTCGATGCGCTTGCCGCTGTCGGCGAGAATGCGCAGCAGACGGGCCGCGGCGTACAGCGCGTCATCGTGTCCGTGGAAGCCCTCGGTGAAGAACATGTGACCCGACATTTCACCGGCGATCGGGGCCTGCATGCTCTTCATCTTGTCCTTGATGAGCGAGTGCCCGGTCTTCCACATCACCGCCTGCCCGCCGGCCTTCTCGATGGCGTCGGTGAGCGCCTGCGAACACTTCACGTCGAAGATGATGGGCTGCCCGACGCCGGTGCGCGCCAGGACGTCGCGCGCGTACAGAATGAGGATGTGGTCGCCCCAGATGATGCGACCCTGCGCGTCCACCACACCGATGCGGTCCGCGTCGCCGTCGAATGCCACACCCAGTTCGGCGCCGTGCGCGCGCACGGCGGCAATGCAGTCCTCGAGATTCTCGGGGACAGTGGGGTCCGGGTGGTGGTTGGGGAAGGTGCCATCGCTCTCGGTGAACAGACCGATGCCCTGCACACCAAGCGCCTGCATGAGCTGCGGGGCGACGAGGGCGCCCGCGCCGTTGCCACAATCGTACACCACCTTGAGCGGGGTGCCATCAGGATGCGCGAGCGGTCCGATGCGCGCCGCGATGTCCGCAACGTAGCGATCGATGACCTCTACATGCCGCACCTGGCCCTGCCCCGCCGGATGCGCGCCGGCCACGATGTAGCCGTAGAGCGTCTGGATGTCGGCACCGTGGAGTGATCCCGTGCCCAGGCACATCTTGAATCCGTTGTACTCCGGCGGATTGTGTGACCCGGTAATCTGGATGCCACCAACCACCGGCTCATGATGCAGCGACCAGTAGAGCAACGGCGTGGGCACCACACCGATGTCCACCACGTCCACGCCGCATTCGGTCAAACCGCGAACCAGCGCATCGCGCAGCGCCGTGCCGCTGGGCCGATTGTCACGTCCCACCGCCACCGCACCCGCGATCCCGCGCGCGGCGAGCAGCGTGGCGTAGCCACGACCGATGCCGTATGCGACCTCCTCCGTCAGGTCCTCTCCCACGATGCCGCGTACGTCGTACTGCCGGAAGATGGTCTGGCTGATGCTCACGATTGGCTCAGTTGGATTTGCGGAACCGGACAGGCCGGAGCACCTGCGCTCCGGCCTCCAGAGACAAACTACTCAGCGCGGCTCAGCGCGCGACGCTCGCCGCCTGAACCCGTGCCGGCGCCCCGCGCTCCGGGACCGGTGCGGCGGGCGTGTTGCCGCTGGTGATGGCCAACTGCGCCAGACGCGTCACCGGCGTGGGATACATGCCGAAGAACAGCAGCAGGGCGGCGGTGGCCGCGATGAGCGAATGCGACAGCACCGACATGGAGGCAAGTGGCTGGTCCGCCGGGCGCGGCCTCATGAACATGGCAGCCACCACGCCCAGATAATACGCGGCCGATACCGCGCTCGTGACCACCAGGACCACCGCCAGGATGGTCTGCGGCGCCGGCGCCTGCAGCGCGGCCTGCAGCACATACCACTTGGCGAAGAACCCCATACCGCCCACCAGCGGCATGCCCATGAAGGCGAGCAGGAACACGGCCATGGCGCTGGCCAGCCATGGCCGCTCGAGCCAGAGGCCGGACACGTCGTCCAGCGTCAGGCTGCGATCACGACCATTGTTGACGACAATGAGCACGCCAAAGGCGCCCATCGTGGCCAGCGTGTACGACACCATGTAGAAGACGAGCGCCGAGGTCGACGCGGGGGTGGCCACCACCAGTGCGACCAGCAGGTAGCCGGCATGCGCAATGCTCGAATACGCCATCATGCGCACGAGGTTCTTCTGCGACAGGGCGAACACGTTGCCCACCACCATCGTGGCAACCGCCAGCCACCAGAGGCTGCTGTGCCAGCGCGGCGCCGCAGCGGCCAGCGACTCCACCAGCACACGCGCAAACACCGCAAACGCCGCCGTCTTCACCGTGGCCGACATGTAGGCCGCGATGGGCAATGGCGCGCCGTCGTAGACATCCGGTGTCCAGAAGTGGAACGGCGCGGCGGCCACCTTGAAGCCAAAGCCGACGAACAGCAGCGCGATGCCCACCACAAAGACCGGAGAGAACGTGGCCTGCGCGGCGGCCCACTGCCCAATGTCCTCGAGGCGCGTGCTGCCAGTGGCGCCGTACAGCAGCGCGACGCCGTACAACAGGAACCCACTCGAGACCGCACCCAGCAGGAAGTACTTGATGGCGGACTCGGCGCCGCGCGCGCTGCGCCGGTTGAGGCCGGCCAACACGTATACCGCCAGTGACATGAGTTCGATGCCGAGGAACACGAACATCAGATCGCGCGCGGCCGCCAGCACCATCATGCCGACGGTGGCGAGGATGATGAGCACCGGCACCTCGGGGCTGTAGGCCCCGCTGCGCTGGTGATCGATCTCCACCAAACCAAGCGTGAGGATGGTGCCGAGCAAGAGCACGAAGTCCACGGCCCAGCGGAACCCGTCTCCGGCAATCCGCCCGTCGGGGGTGCCTCCGACGCCGTCACCCCAGGCGATGGCCACCACGAGGGCGGCCATGAGGCAGAGGGCCGTACCGAAGCGCGTGATCGCGATGGTACGCTCGGCCCCTTCAGCCGAAGTGGCAGCGACCTGCTGCGGCTTCCAGACGGCGGCCAGCAGCATGGCCATGGCCCCGGCCGACAACAGCAACTCGGGGGCAAGGGCCTGCAGAATGGCGCCGGCGTTCATGACATCCGTCATCCGTCAACGTCCCAGCGAAACAGGGGGAGTGGGCGCCGGGGCGTTGGGCCCGAAGCGCACCGCTTCAATGAGACTTTGGGTGGGGCGATCGAGGCGCTTGAGCACGGGAGCCGGCGCCACACCCACCGCCACGATGCCTGCGGCCAACACAACCAGTGCGGCGCGCTCGTGGAATCCGAGATCGCGGAGCGTGGCGTGGCGTTCGGCGTCGAACGGACCGAACAACACACCTTGCAGCGCCTTGAGCCCATAGGCCGCAGCGAACACCACACCCGTGGTGGCAACGACGGCCAGCACCGGGAACTCCGCGTAGGTGCCGATGAGCACAAGGAACTCACCCACGAACCCGGCGGTGCCAGGCAGCGCCACCGTGGACAGCATCGCCACAACCAGCATGGTAGCCAGCATCGGTGTGCGTCGCGCCATGCCACCGAAGGCGTCGAGCGACGTGCTGCCCGTGCGATCCTCCAGCATGCCGGCCACCAGGAACAGCGCCGAGGTGGCAAGGCCGCTGTTCACGATGCTCATCACCGCCCCTTCAACGCTCTGCTGGGTGAGCGTGAAGCAGCCCAGCATGATGAAGCCGAGGTGACTGATGGAGCTGTAGGAGATGAGTCGCTTGAGATCCTTCTGTGCCATCGCCACGAGGGCGCCGTACACGATGGACACCACGCTGAGCACGAGGATGACCATGCGCACCGTGTCGTGCGTGGCCGCCGCCGGAAACAGCGGGATGGCGAAGCGCAGTATCGCATACGCGCCGACCTTGAGGCCGAGCGTCACCGAGGCAAAGGTTGGCGCCACCTGCTGCGCATCGGGCAACCAGGTGTGGAACGGGAACAGCGCCGACTTGACGCCGAAGGCCGCGAAGAACGCGCCGAACATGAGCAGCTGCGCCGTCGGCGACAGCGTGAGCGTGCTCAGCGCATCCAGGTGCATCGAACTGCCGTCGCCCACCGACCACAGGGCGATGATGGCCACCAGCATGAGCAGCGAACCCACCAACGTGAACAACACGTAGCGCAGACTCGCGCGCGTGTTGCCTGCCGTGCTCCAGACACCCACCAGGAGGTACGTGGGAATGAGCATCAACTCCCACGCGAGGTAGAACACCAGCAGGTCGAGCGCCACGAACACGCCCATCAGACCGCTGGTAAGCAGCAGCGCCAGCGCGCCGAAGGCCGGCGTCCGGACACGCACGTTGTCCCACGACGCAATGAATGCCACCGGCAGCACCACACCGGTCATGAGCACCAGGGGCAGCGACAAACCGTCCACACCGAGGCTGACTGTGGAGCCGAAGTCGGGCAACCACGGCAAATCCCACCGGGCCTGCCAGCCATCACGTGCGGGATCGAACACGCCCCACAGGGCAAGTGTCAGAAGCCCTTCCACCACCAGCGCAGCGGCCGTCAGCGTGCGGGCGTCCGGCCCACCACTCGGCGCTTCCGTGCCGAGCCGTTCGCGCGAGGTGTCGCAACCAAGCAGACGCACGAGGACGGCGGCGACCACCGGCCAGCCGATGAGCACCGGCAACACCCAGCGATCCACACCCAACGAAACCAGGAAGTCATGCATGATGTGCGCGCCTCAGCTCAGCGAAAGGGCGGAGATGAGCACGATGGCTCCGGCAGCAAGCAGCCAGGCATACTTGCCGGCATCGCCGTCCTGCAGCTTGGTGCCAACCAGCGAGGCCGTGCGCGTGAGCAGCGACCCACCGGCCGAGAGCCCGCCGTCGACGCCACGCTCCACTCCACGCGTCAGCACCGCGTCGGCCAGGCCACGCACGGGGCGCACAATGACCGCGTTGACGATGTCGTCCACACCATAGGCACGCGCCAGCAGCGAACGATCCTCCGGGGAATTGGCCTTGTCGGCCTGCGGTCGACGAAACACGACGAGTGCCACGGCAATGCCCACCAGGGCAATGGCAATGGCAATGGCCACGAGCACCAGCTCCGTCGCATGATCCACATGCGCGTTGGGGCCAGCCAGTTGTGCGGCGCTCGCACCGGTAACGGGTGCCAGCCACTTGTCGAGCAGTCCCACCGGACCCATGGGCAGCAGCGACGGCAGATTGAGCCATCCACCACCCACCGTGAGCACCGCGAGCACCAGCACCGGCGCGGTCATGATGAGCGGGGCCTCGTGCAGCGCCGCGCGCTCCCCTTCCCCGGTGCGATTCTCGCCGAAGAAGGTCAGGACCAGCATGCGCGTCATGTAGATGGCCGTCAGCAGCGCGGTGACGAGGCCGATGCCATACACCACGTACAGCAGCGTGGTGCCGGGAATGCCGAGCAGCGTGGCCGAGGCCAGCGGCGAACCGTGCGCCCGGGCGAAGACCGAGGCCAGGATTTCGTCCTTCGAGAAGAAACCGGCGAGCGGCGGCACGCCGGCAATGGCGGCCGTGGCCAGCGCCATCGCGCCGGCAGTGGCCGGCATGTAGCGCGCGAGGCCGCCCATGTTGCGCAGATCCTGCGGATCCTCGTCACGGTGCGTGTGGTGATACGCGTGATGCATGGCGTGAATCACCGAACCGGCGCCCAGAAAGAGCAGCGCCTTGAAGAACGCATGCGTGACCAGATGAAAGACGCCGGCGGTGTACGCCCCCACCCCGACCGCCATGAACATGTAACCGAGCTGCGAGACGGTGGAGTAGGCCAGCACCTTCTTGATGTCCCACTGGCGCAGGGCAATCGTGGCGGCAAACAGCGCCGTCAGCGCGCCCACGGTGGCCACCACCAGCGAAGCCTCCGGTGCACCGGCAAAAATCGGCGCCGCGCGGGCGACGAGGTAGACGCCGGCCGTCACCATGGTGGCGGCATGAATCAGTGCCGACACGGGCGTTGGGCCTGCCATGGCGTCAGGCAACCAGATGTACAGCGGCAGCTGCGCACTCTTGCCCGCGCAGCCGACAAACAGCATGAGCGCGATGGCCAACACGACGGGCGTTCCCGCCATCGGCGTGAGCGCTGCGTGCGCCCCGGCGAAGTCGAGATGCTGCGTGGTGCTCCAGATCAGGAACATGGCCACGAGGAAACCGAAGTCACCCACGCGATTGACCACGAAGGCCTTGTTGCCGGCTTCCACATTGGCGCGCTCGCCGAACCAGAAGCCGATGAGCAGGTAGGACGCGAGCCCCACGCCTTCCCAGCCCACAAACATCACGGCGTAGCTGCCGCCGAGGACCAGCACCAGCATGAAGACCACAAAGAGGTTGAGATACGCGAAGTAGCGCGCGTAGCCCGGGTCCTCCTTCATGTACCCGATCGAAAACAGATGAATGAGCGAGCCCACGCCGGTAATGACCAGCACCATCAGCATGGAGAGCTGATCGAGCTGGAAACTCCAGTCGATCACCAGATTGCCCACGGGCATCCACTGGCCGAGCGACACAATGGCTGGACCACTCATGCCCACGCGCATGCGCATGAACAGCGCAATGGCGAGAGCGAAGGCGGCGATGATGACACCGGGGCCAATGAGCGTGACGAGCGGATGGCGCGCGGTACTGGGCGCGTCGGCCCCCGGCTCCGCGCGGCGCGTGACGGCGATCAGGCCGTTCGCCACGAAGCCCAGGAGGGGCAGCAGAATGAGCAGGGGCAGCAGGGCAGCAATCATCCGCGGAGCGCCCGGAGCGAGGACAGGTCCACCGTGCCGTAATGCCGGAAGATGGAGATGATGATGGCGAGCCCGATGGCCGCTTCAGCCGCCGCCACGGTCATGACCATGATCACGAACACCTGACCGGTCACGTTGTGCAGCTTGGCGAACGCCACAAAGCTGAGGTTCACGGCGTTGAGCATGAGCTCTGCGCACATGAACAGGATGATGGCGTTGCGACGGGTCAGCACGCCGACCACGCCAATCGCGAAGAGAATCGCGGAGACGATAAGGGCTTCGGTGATCATGACTGTACCCGCTTCTTGGCCAGCAGCACGGCGCCCACGACGGCCACGAGCAGCACCACGCTCGTCAGCTCGAAGGCCACCAGATAGTCGGTGAAGAGCGACGCGGCCACCGGCGTGACCACGTTGTCCGAGGCCTGTGCCGACTCGAGCCGCGGAAAGCGCTGGCGCTGCACGACGAGCAGGTTGGCCAACAGCGCGAGTCCCACGAACCCGGCCCCGAGTCGCGCACCCAATGAACGCAGGTCGCTGATCTCACTGCGGCCCAGATTGAGCAGCATGACGACGAAGACGAACACCACCATGATCGCGCCGGCGTACACCAGCACCTGAATGGCGCCGACGAAGGGCGCGTCGAGCATGACATACAGGCCGGACAGCGCAAACATCACGTTCACCAGCCACAGCGCCGCCGGCACCGGGTTCTTGCGCGTCACGAACAGCAGCGCCGACGCGATGGCCAGCAGCGCGAACAGGTAGAACTGGAAGGCGAAAAAGCCGCTCATTCGCCCTTCGGGTCTGCAGGGTCCCACAACTCGCTCACCGGATGCGTCTGCGCCGTGAGCCGCTCGAGGTCGTACACGAACGACGCGCGGTCATACTCCGCGTTCTCGTAGTGCCGCCCAACGTGAATGGCCTCTTCCGGGCACACTTCCTGGCAGTAGCCGCAGAAAATGCAGCGGAACTCGTCGATCTCGAAAACGAGCGGATAGCGATTGCCCTGTTCGTCCTCGCCCGGCGTGAGCTTGATGCAGTTGGCGGGGCACACCGTCGGACAGAGGCCGCAGGCCACGCACTTGGCCTTGCCGTCCTCGGTGGTGAGCATGCGATGCGTGCCGCGCCAGCGCGGCGAGAGATCCCATTTGGTCTCCGGATACTGCATGGTGACCTTGTGCGGATCGACCAGATGCTTGAGCGTGGTGGCCATGCCCTTGAGCGTGGCCCGCACATAACTCACCTGATCGAGCGGCCGATTGAGCACCTTGACGCCGATGGCCATCAGTCGCGTCCCTCAGTGAGAGCCGGGGCCGGCGTCTGGACCGCCGGCCGGGGCGCCGTCAGTTGGCGCCGGGTTAGGTCGAGTCCCCGCGCCCGGAGTCGCTCCAGGTCCATGGGCGCCACGCGGGCGCTGGCGGGGCTGATGAGTTTGCCGCGGTCGAGCCAGGCCAACAGCACGGCTATGATGACGACGTTGAGACCCAGCAGTGCGAGGGAGAACATCGGGCCGCGCGCCACGCCGAGCATGTCGAGTGCCAGGGTCGCGCTGGCAATGACCACGATGTAGCCGAGGGCCAACGGCAGCATGATGCTCCAGCCCAGGGACATCAGCTGGTCGTAGCGGAAGCGCGGCAGCGTCCAGCGGATCCACATGAAGAGGAAGATGAAGAAACCGATCTTCCCCACCATCATGGCCAGCGTCGCCAGTGTCTTGGCCACCGTATACGGCGCGACGTTGTCCCACTGCGTGAAGGGCACGTCCCATCCACCGAAGAACAGCGCCGCCGTCAGGCCGCTGACCGTGAGCATGTTGGCGTATTCGGCGATGAAGAACATCGAGAACTTCATGCCGCTGTACTCCGTGTGGTAACCCGCCACGAGTTCCGATTCCGCTTCCGGCAAGTCAAACGGCAGGCGGTTCGTTTCGGCGAACGCCGCCACAAGGAACGTGAACCACGCGACGGTGAGCGACAGCACGTTCCAACCCATCGTGGCCTGCTGCTGCACGATGGCGGTCAGTGAGACGTTGCCGGCAAGCAACAGGACCGGGATGGTGGACATACCCATCGCGATTTCGTACGACACCATCTGCGCGCTGGAACGCAAACCACCCAGCAGAGCGTACTTGTTGTTGGAGGCCCAGCCCGCGAGCACGAGTCCGTACACACCAAGCGACGAAATCGCGAGCGTGAACAGGAATCCCACCGGCAGCGGCGCGATGGCCATGTCCACAAGGCCCCACGGTGTCGGGAGTGGCGCGGCAAACGGAATGACGGCCCAGGTGAGCAGGGCCGGAATGAAGGCCAGTGCCGGAGCGATGATGAAGAGCCACTTGTCCGCGAACGGCGGATTGGTCTCTTCTTTCATGAAGTTCTTGAGGCCGTCGGCCACGGGCTGCAGCAGGCCCCCCGGCCCCACGCGATTGGGGCCGCGGCGATCCTGGAACCAGGCAGCCAGCTTGCGTTCGAGCAGCGTGAGCATGGCCACGGTGCCGAGGTACACCGCAAAGAACACGAGAATCTTGATGATGCTCGCGGCCACAAAGGTGCCGATGGCGTCCGGCGCAGCTTGCGGATTGGCGCGAGGAAACCATGACGCCACATCGAGAGCGGCGAGAAACGGCATGCCACTCACGGTGCCACCCCTGACGTTCCGGCTGCCATGGCGCCCGTTGCTGCGCCAGCCACGCCGGGCATGGGCAGTCCGCGCAGGCCCAGCGCCTCGTAGTTCAGACCGGCGAACGCGGCGTGCACCTGCGTCATGGCACCAAATACTTCGGACGGCAGGTAGAACCGGCCTTCCCCACCCGCGGCCGCCAGCAAGTCGGCCAACACATACCACGTGGGACGCGCCACACCCGGCGCCGTGCGCGCCTGCAGGTAACGCTGCACACGGCCACGCAGATTGGTCAGCGTGCCTTCTTCTTCCATCGTGTTGGCGACCGGCAACACCACGGCAGCACGTGCCTCGGCGATGGCCGGCAGCGTGGTGCCCACATACACGAAGGTTGCGGCGCGAGCGAGCACGTCCGTCGGTATGGCCTCAAGACTGTCGCCCACCACGAGCAGCGCGTCACCATCGTTGAGGACTGCGGCGAGCTCAGTCACTTCGGTGAAACCCAGCGCACGGGCGCCCGTGGCGTTGGCGGCGCGTTCCGCACGAAGCGCGAGGTCCGGCGCACCGGGCAGTACGGACTCCTCACCACGCGTGACCGTAAAGCTTCCAACGCCGCCCAGCTGCGTGCGCAAACGCTCGAGCAGGAACAGGGCCTCGTTGGACAGGTTCGGGGACACGTGGACCACCAGACGACGACCGCTGAGGGCCTCGGCCGCCAGCGCGATGGCCTGATCCCATTCCGCGATGGCCAGCCCCTGGCCGGATCGCACCAGCGGCTGATCGGCGCGGTCACGGCGGTTGAACTCGCGATAGCCCGAGCGGCCCACGTCGCAGAGGAAGTACTGGTTCACGGCCTCATTGGGACGTGGCTTGAAACGCACGATCACGTTGTCGCGTGACTCTGCCACCGCGTTGCAGCCCTGGCTGCAGCCCGTGCACACCGTGGGCGCACGATCCAGCTCCCACGCACGCGCCTTGTTGAGGAAATCCTTGCTGAGCAGCGCACCAACCGGGCACAGATCGATGACGTTTGCCGCCCACGGGTTGGTGAGGTCATGTCCTTCGGCCTTGCCGATGAAAGCGCGGTCGCCGCGCTCGGACACGTTCAGCACCGGCTCCTGCGCCACGTCACTCATGAAGCGCACGCAGCGTGTGCAGAGAATGCACCGGTTCTGCACGTACAGGACATCGCCGCCAAAATCCTCCACCGGATTGAAGCGCTTGGGTTCCCGGTAGCGGGACTCTGCGCGCCCTTCGGCGAAGGTGTAGTCCTGCAACTCGCACTCACCCGCCTGATCGCAGATGGGGCAGTCGAGTGGATGGTTGATGAGCAGGAACTCCAGCACACCCTTGCGCGCTTCGAGTGCCTTGGGCGAGTGCACGTGCACAACCTGACCTTCCATCACCGACGTGGCACAGGCCGGCGCCAGCTTGGGCATCTTCTCGACTTCGACGAGGCACATGCGGCACACGCCCGCCACCGGAAGACCCGGGTGGTAGCAATAGTGCGGGATGAGCACACCGGCCGTCTTGGCGGCCTCGAGGATCGACAGACCGTCCGGCACCTGCACCGGCCGGCCTTCAATCGTGAGGTTCACCATCTTCAACTCTGCCATGCGTCCCTCAGGCCGCCGAGGCGCGCAGCGCCGCGGGAACGGTGACCTTCGACGGGTTCGCGGCAATCTTCGCCTCGAACTCGTGGCGGAACTTCTTGAGTCCCGAAATGACCGGCGTCGCGCAGGAATCGCTCAACACGCAGATCGTCTTGCCGCTCATGTTGTCGGCAATGGACAGCAGCGTGTCGAGGTCCTCCATCGTGCCTTCGCCGTCGCGGATACGTTCCATGATGCGCGTGATCCACGCCGTGCCCTCGCGGCACTGTGAGCATTGCGCGCAGCTCTCGTGCGCATAGAAGCGCGTCAGGCGCGCAATCTGTCGCACCATGCACTGCCGATCGTCGAATACGATGGCACCGCCGGAGCCCAACATCGTGCCAGCCGCCACCATGCCTTCGTAGTCCATGATGGCCGCCTCGGCTTCCTCACGCGTGAGGATGGGCACCGACGAACCACCGGGGATGACCGCCTTGATTTCGCGGCCGGGCAGCGGCCCGCCACAGAGATCGTACAGGAACTCCTTGAACGGGAACCCCAGCGCGACTTCGTAGTTGCCCGGGCGCGTGATGTTGCCGCAGACCGAGAACAACTTGGTGCCGATGCTCTTGGGGTTGTCCGGACGACCGAACTGCTTGTACCACTCTGCCCCGTTCTTGATGATATACGGGACCGTGGTGAGCGTTTCCACGTTGTTGATGGTGGTGGGCTTGCCGAACAGGCCCGCCACCGCCGGGAAGGGCGGCTTGATGCGTGGATTGCCGCGACGCCCCTCCAGCGAGTTCATGAGCGCCGTTTCCTCGCCGCAGATATAAGCCCCGGCCCCGCGATGCACGTGCACATCCACACGCTTGCCGCTGCCCATGGCGTTGGCACCGAGAATGCCGGCGGCATACGCCTCCTCCACCGCTGCACACACGCGCGCATAGGGCTCGGTGAACTCGCCGCGGATGTAGATGTACGCCGTCTCGGCATAAATGGCGTGCGCGCCGAGCGCGACACCCTCCACCAGGCCGTGCGGCGTCCAGCGCATGATCTCGCGATCCTTGAACGTGCCGGGCTCCGACTCATCGGCATTGCAGCACAGGTAGTGCGTCTTGCCGTCGGGTTTCATGAATGACCACTTCATGCCCGTTGGGAATCCGGCGCCGCCGCGACCGCGCAGCCCCGAATCCTTGACCACGTTCTGGATGTCCTGCGGGTCCATGGCCAGCGCCTTCTGCAGCGCTTCATACCCACCACGTGCCCGCCAGCCGGCCAGCGTGCGCGCCTCGGCATCGCCGAAGTAGCGCGACAGCACCGGTGTTTCGCGGGGATGCGAAGGATGCGGATAACCCATTACTTCAGCTCCGACAGAATGCGCGGCACCGACTCGGGCGTCACCGACTCGATGAAGTCGTTGTTGATCATGACGGGCGTGGCAAAGCCACAGGCGCCAAGACACTCCACCTCGATGACCGTGTACCGGCCGTCGGCGCTGGTCAGTCCGAGATCGCCGCAGCCGGTGTGTTCGAGGAAGCTCTTCACCACATCTTCCGCGCCGCACACGTTGCACGGCGTGGTGGTGCACACCTGGATGAAGTGCTTCCCCACCGGATGCTGGTGGTACATGGTGTAGAAGCTCACCACGCCCTTGATGTAGGCCGGCGTGAGCTCGAGCACACGGGCCACTTCCTCGATGCCCTGCTCGCTCACCCAACCGCGGGCATCCTGCAGCATCCACAGCGCGGGCAGCAGCGCCGCCTGTTTGGTGGGATAGCGCGAGAGAATCTTGTCGAGCTCTGCACGCGCGGCACCGACAAAGACCGGCTCGTGCGGTTCGTCGTGATGATGGCCATGCGGTGGAGCCGACACGATGGCGCCGCCACTTGCCGATGGACCGTGACTCATCGGTCGATCTCTCCCATGACGATATCGATGCTCGCGTTGATCGCGATCACGTCAGACAGCAGGTGTCCCTCGACCATCTGCGGGATGGCCGAGAGATTCACGAACGACGGCGGGCGGATGCGCCAGCGTACCGGCTTGCTCGTTCCATCGCTCACGAAGTAGTAGCCCTTCTCGCCCTTGGGGCTTTCGACCGCCACATAGCACTCGCCGACGGGTGGACGCGGGCCTTCCATCACCAGCTTGAAGTGATGGATCATCGATTCCATCTCGCTCGTCGCCTTGTGCTTGGGCGGCAGGATGAGACGCGGGTCGTCGATGTTGATGGGGCCACCTGGCAGACGCTGCAGGGCCTGCTCCAGAATGCGCACACTCTGCCGCATCTCTTCCACGCGCACGAGGAAGCGATCGTAGACGTCGCCCTGCGTGCCGACGGGTACGTCGAAGTCGTAGGTCTCGTAGTCGAGATACGGGAAGTCCTTGCGCACATCGTAGGCCACACCCGACGCGCGCAGCATGGGGCCGGAGAGCCCCGCGTTCACCGCCTCCTGCGCACTCATGGCGCCAAGGCCCACGGTCCGACCGGCCCAGATGGCGTTCGTCTCGAGCATGCCCACCGACTCCTCGAGGGTCTTGGGGAACCCCTTGAGGAAAGCGCGCAGGCCGTCGAGCCAGCCATCAGGCAGGTCGGCGGCCATGCCACCCACGCGCGTGGCGGTGGTGGTCAGACGCGCGCCCACCCAGCCCTCGAGCAGGTTGTAAATGTTCTCGCGTTCCTGGTACAGCCACAGGAACGGCGTGAACGCGCCGATGTCCACCGAGGTCGTACCCAGCCACACCAGGTGCGACATGATGCGGGAGAGCTCCATGAGGATGACACGCAGCACTTTCGTACGCTCTGTCATGCCCACGCCGAAGAGCCGCTCCGCACCCAGCACGAACGCCACGTTGTTGCCCGGCGAGTTGAGATAATCCTCGCGGTCGGTCCACGGGATGATCTGGTTGTACTGGCGATACTCGCCGATCTTCTCGAAGCCGCAGTGCAGATAGCCGATGTGCGGAATGCACCGCACGACGGTTTCGCCATCGAGCTCGAGCACCAGACGCAACACGCCGTGCGTCGCCGGGTGCTGCGGCCCGATGTTGATGAGCATGTGATCGGCGTCGAACTCGGGCTCTCCGCCAAGGGGAGCGAGCGCGGTGCCGGCGCCTTCACGCGCCACGGCTGCCCCGCCCTGGGCCACCAGTGGCGCGCGCAGCGGCACACCCTGCGCGTCGAGTCCACTTGTGCCAAGCGCCACTTCGATGGTGCGACGCGCGCTCATTCGCCCTCCACCAGCGGCTGGGTGGCCGACTGCTCGCGAAGGCGACGCTTCATGTCTTCAGGCAGCGAGTCGAAGGCCTCGGCGATGCTCAGTTCTTCCATGGAGTAGCGCGCTTCCGGTTCGGCGGCCAGCGCCTGCTTGAGCTGTTCAGAGCGAGAGAAGCGTCCGCGCAGCGGGAAATCCTTGCGCAGCGGATGGCCTTCCCGGTACTGCTCCCACATGAGAATGCGCCGCATGTCCGGATGGCCCTCGAAGCGGATGCCGAACATGTCAAAGCACTCGCGCTCCAGCCAGTTGGCGCCGGTATAGATGTCCATGACGCTCGGCACCTCGAGCGGCGTGCCGGGCTCGAGTTCCACCTTGAGGCGCAGAAAGCGCCGATGGCCCAGCGCGCGCAGGTGCCACACGACTTCGAGGGGACGCCCGCCGCCGCGGTACTCCACGGCGGTGACGTCGACCAGATAGTCGTAGCGTTCGCTGGGCTCGTCGTGCAGCCAGCGCACGACCCCGTGCAGGGCCTCGCGCGTCACGTACACAATGGTCTCGCCCCAGATCACCTCAACGCGCGTGATCGCCGGCCCGAAGCGCGCCACCAGGGCCGCGGCGGTCGGGTTGGCCGGCGCGCCGGTGCGTGGAATGTTGACCGGCGTGATGGGCGAGCCGTTGGCGTCGGCCGCAACGGCTGCCATGACCGGCGACGTGCTGCTCACGTCGTTTCCAGAAACCGGAGTGGTCATGGCGCAGAGCGAGTCTGATGCACCGAGTTGCCGAACGGCTCCGACAACTCGTCGATGCGCGAGGGCGGAATGTAGAGCTGGCTGGACGGATCCGGCTCGATTTCCACGTGACGTGTGCTGTCCTTGAGACGCTCCGTCATCACCTTCTTCTGCAGCATGATGATGGCGTGCATGAGCGCTTCCGGCCGCGGCGGGCAACCCGGTACGTAGACGTCCACCGGAATGATGGTGTCGATGCCCTGCACCACGGCGTAGTTGTCGAACATGCCGCCCGTCGAGGCGCAGGCGCCCATGGAGATGACCCACTTGGGCTGCGGCATCTGCTGATAGATGCGGCGCAGCACAGGGGCCAGTTTGAGTGGCACGCGACCGGCGCACAGCAGGACGTCTGCCTGGCGCGGGGAGTAGCTCAAACGCTCCATACCGAAGCGCGACAGGTCGAACCGGCTGGCCGCCGTGGCCATGAACTCGATGGCGCAGCACGCGGTGCCGAAGGGCATGGGCCAGAGCGAACCGGCGCGTGCCCAATTGACGAGGAAGTCGAGTCGCGTCGTGACCCAGCCGTCCTGCGAGCCGGGGTCCATCTGCACGAGGCGACGATCCGTGGCCGAGGTCAGTCCCACGTCAACGCTCCCTTCTTCCACACATAGATGAAGCCCACCACCAGGATGAGCGCGAACACCAGCATTTCGCCGAGCCCGAAGAACGACAACTGTCCGGTCGGGCACACCCCGTTGAGGAGCGGCACCTGACAGGAGAGCTGACGGTAGTGCACGCCCCACGGAATCATGAACACCGTCTCGATGTCGAACACGATGAAGAGCATCGCGACGAGATAGAACTTCACCGAGAAGCGATCCCGGGCATCACCAAGCGGGCTGATACCGGACTCGTAGGGCTGGGATTTGACAGGTGTGGGTTGCGCCTTGGTCGTCAGGTGGCTGATGCCGAGGATCAGCACCGCGTTCAGGATGACGAAGCCAAGCAGCAGCAGGACCGGCAGATAGGATCGGAGCATCAGGCAGCAGCGGAGATGCGTCGCACGTTCACGATCTCCGGATCGTCCCGGAGTTCGTGAAAGAATTCACAAAGGATCCTGAAGAAGCTATGCGCCGGACCGGCCGCACTCAACAGCACACAAAGATGTTTTTGTGCGAAGTAACCTGCAAACTCATATTCGCACGGCTAAGCTCGCTCTCGCGGGAGATCGCGAGCTGCAAACTCTGGGCTTTGGCGCCAAGGCCGACATGTCCCTAACTTACCGCGCCGAGCGCCTGTCCCGGTTCGCGGGGCACGGAGCATGGACCACTCGGTCCTAACGGTTTCCACCTTCAGCACACTTCGCCACATGGGGCTCTGCTCAGACCGCTGGATTACGCGCATGGCGCGCGACCATGGCATGATCGAACCGTTTGAAGACCGCCAGGTGCGCCAGGGCGTCATCTCGTACGGTGTCAGCTCCTATGGCTACGATATGCGGGTGGCCTCCGAATACCGGATCTTCACCAACGCGCTCAGCTCCATCGTCGACCCCAAGCATTTCGATCCGAAGAGCTTCGTGGAGTTCGAGGGAGACGTGTGCATCGTGCCGCCCAATTCCTTCGCGCTGGCCCGCAGCGTTGAGTACTTCCGCATTCCACGCAACGTGCTCACGCTCACTGTGGGCAAGAGCACCTACGCGCGTTGCGGTATCATCACCAACGTCACGCCGTTCGAGCCCGAGTGGGAAGGCTACGTGACGCTCGAGATCTCCAACACCACGCCGCTGCCGGCCAAGATCTATTCCAACGAAGGCATCGCGCAGGTGGTGTTCTTCACCGGTGATGAAGATCCGGAAGTCAGCTACGGCGACAAGAAGGGCAAGTATCAGGGCCAGCACGGAGTGACCCTGCCCCGGATCTGAGTGGTGAAGGGGCTGCGAGTGCTCCGCCTGTTCGACTTGCGACGCGATCAGCGCGAGCCGGACGCCATCCACGAGGCCATCGAGGCGGGCGTGCAGGCCGCAGGCACCAACCTCTGGGTGCTCATCTTCGCCATCTTCGTGGCGTCGGTGGGACTGAATGTGAACTCCACGGCGGTCATCATCGGCGCGATGCTCATCTCGCCGCTGATGGGCCCCATCGTTGCCATTGGCTACGGCGCCGGGGTGAACGACTTCGGGCTCATCAAGCGCGCGCTGCGCACGCTGGGGCTGTTCGTGTTCATCAGCCTGACAACGGCCACGGTGTATTTCGCCATCAGTCCGCTGTCGCAGGCCCAGTCGGAACTGCTGGCCCGCACCAGTCCCACGTTGTGGGATGTGCTCATTGCCTTCTTCGGAGGCGCCGCCGGCATTGTGGCCCTCACGCGGCGCGAGGTCTCCAATGTGGTGCCTGGTGTGGCCATTGCTACCGCACTCATGCCGCCGCTCTGTACGGCCGGCTTCGGTCTTGCGTCGCGCAACCTGAGCTACTTCGGTGGCGCGTTCTATCTCTTCTCCATCAACGCCGTGTTCATCGCGTTCGCCACCTTGTCGGTGGTGAAGCTGTTGCGCCTGCCTTCGCGTGGGGTGGTCGATGACGCGGTACGCCGACGCACCCGGCTCGCCATTGGGGTGGCCGTCACGGCCATGCTGGTTCCCAGCACCTGGCTGGCCTACCGTCTCGTGCAGCAGGAGTTTTTTGCGGCCGCCGCCGGCCGCCTCGTGCGCGATCTGTCGGCCAATCAGTCCATCGTGCTGCTGGCCAGTGATATCGACGCGCGCAGCCGCACGCTCTCACTGACGCTCGGGGGCACGCCGCCACCAGACGACTTTGCCGAGCTCTTGGCGGCGCGGCTCTCGGGACCCACGTCCGGCGCCGCCACGGTGCGCATTCGTCAGGTGGGTGGCGATCAGCTCGACATGGCCTCGCTGCGTCGCGACCTGCAGCGCGACCTGCAGCGCGATCTGTTCAGCAGCACGACACAGGAGTTGCAGCAGCGGGTTCGTGAACTGCAACTCGAGGCCTCCACTGCGCGCACCGCGCAAATTGCACGGGCGCAGTTGCTCACCGAACTCCAGGCGGAGTTTCCGGAGGCGGTGTCGGTGACCGTGGCGCAGGGCGACCAACGTATACCGGGCGATTCACTCTCGGTACCGGTACTCGTGGTGCACTTGCAGGTCTCGCGCGCGGTCACCGCCACCGACGAGCGCCGCTTGCGCGCGCGCCTCACGTCGCGTTTCGCGCCAACGCGCGTCGAACTCGTGATCACGCGTCAGCGCTGACTTCCAGCGCCAAGCGATTGCGCCACACCATCGTCGACCTGCTGCGCTAACTCCCCGCGTAGATGTACCGGCAGCCGCGATCCTGCGCCTGCTGCAGTGTCACAACCATCGACGGGACCACCTCGACGCCGGGCAGCAACCCGGCACGCACCCGTTCGGCAAACGCCGTGCGCGCCGTGGCGTCATCGCGCTGGGGCGACGGGAGGAAGCGCTGCCCCGAGGCCCGAATGGAGTTGCCGCAGGCCAGCAGAATCACGCCACGTTGGGTCAGCGACGCCACCAGCGCGCGTTGCGGATTGCTCGCGCCCGGTGCAGCCATGACTTCGCCAACCGTGCGGTATTCGGACCACAAGGCGTCGCCGAAGAACCAGCCGATCGAGCGCCCGTTGAGGCCCACCACGACGCTGCAATCCGACTCGGCCACCCCATACGTCGTGCGTTGCGTGTCGAGAAAGGTTTGTGCCCAACGCAGCGCCAGGCCCTCGGTGGGCAGGTGCGAATGAAACACCACCCGATGACGGCCCGTGAGCCGCGCGACCCAGGGATCATCACGCCGTGTGCCGGGCAGTTCGGAATCCACCGATGAGGCGTCGGCCCGCGACGCACCGAGGCCCAGCGCCGCAGACAGCGCGGCAAGTCTTGAGAGAAAGGCGCGTCGGTCACGCATGTAGCCCCCTGCGACGTGAGTGAATGGTGTGCGGACTGACGGAGAGCAACGGCGAACGACGTCGATCAGCGGGTGCTTGCGCGTGGTTCGACGCGACGGGGCAGCAGCGGCCGCGTCGCTGGCACGGGCCGACCGGCAGCTTCTGCGGCGCTCGTCGGATACGCGACGTCGGCCGGCGCATCACCCTTTGGCCAGTCACGCTCCATTCCGGGATGATCCTGACGCGGCTGCGTGAGCACAAAGGCGGCGATGTCCGCCGCTTCCTGCTCCGTCAGTGTATCCGAGCGGTCGTAGGGCATGTTGTGGCGCAGGAAGGTCGCCAGCGTGAACTGGCGAGCCATCGCTGCCCCAACGGAGTAGCTGTCTGCTCCCCAGACCGCCGGTGCCACGGCCACCACGCCTTCGCCATTGGCGCCATGACAACGCGCGCATTGTTCGGCGTAGCCGCGCTGACCTTCAGCCGCCCGCCCGTCGCGTGTCACAGGCACGTGGTCCGCCGGACGGGAGCGATCGCGCAGCGTCGCCATGTAGGCCACCATATCGCGCATGTCCTGCCCGTCTTCCGCAATCATCTGGCCGGCAAGACTGCGTGCGATGCATTCGTTGATGCGCTGCTCGATGGATTCGGAAAGGCCGGGCCGCGCGCGGTACTGCGGATACCGCGCCAGTGTACCGAGCCACGGCAGCGCACTCTCGCGGGTTCCGTTGTCGAGATGGCAACTCGTGCAGCGCAGCGCGTTGCCGCTGTGTGTGGGCAGCGAGTCACGGAATGCGTTCAGCAAGGCCAGCCCGCGCTCCGCATTGCCAGCGACGACGTTGCGTGCCGATTCTTCGCGTCGGGTGTCGGCCTTTGAGCCACAGCCGGACAGGCCGATCCACACGGCGAAGACCAGTGCCGTACTCAGATAGCGACTGCCGGACATCCCACGTGCCATGCGCATGCTGAAAGCAAAATCATCGACCGTCAGACGACAATGGCTGCCGATGCACAGTGCATCGGCAGCCATCACATCTGGCGTGGCGCCACGCCGGAGGTTGCTGGTGACGAACCGTCAGCCCGCTCCACCCGAGACGGCCCGCGGTTCCTGCCGCTTGGCACTCGCCACGAGGTAGTCACGGTTCATCCGCTTGATCACGTCGATGCTGATTTCCTTCGGGCAGGCCTCCTGGCACTCTCCCGCCAGGGTGCAGTGACCGAAGCCTTCGAGATCCATCTGCTCCACCATCGCCAGCACGCGCTTCTCGCGCTCCGGCTGCCCCTGCGGCAAAAGACCCAGGTGCGTGATCTTGGCGCCTGTGAACAACGAGGCCGACGCGTTCGGGCAGGCCGCCACGCAGGCACCGCAGCCGATGCATGCCGCGGCGTCCATGGCTTCCTCCACGATGTCCTTGCCGATGAGAATCTCATTGGCATCGCGCGCACCACCGGTGCTGGCCGAGATGTAGCCGCCGGCCTGGATGATGCGATCAAACGCGCCGCGGTTGACCACGAGGTCCTTCACGATGGGGAACGGCGACGCGCGCCACGGCTCCACCGTGATGATGTCGCCGTCCTTGAAGGCCCGCATGTGCAACTGACAGGTCGCGGCGCCCTTCCACGGACCGTGCGCCTGACCATTGATCATCATCGCGCACGAGCCGCAGATGCCCTCGCGGCAGTCATGCGCGAAGGCCACCGGTTCCTTGCCGGTCTCGGTGAGCTGCTCGTTGAGCATGTCGAACATCTCGAGAAAGGACATGTCCGGGCTCACGCCCTCGAGGACATAGGTCTCGAGCTTGCCGGGCGCCTGAGCCGCCGGCTGACGCCACACGTTGAGCGTGATCTTCATTACTTGTAGCTCCGCGTGGAAAGCTTCACGTTCTCGTACTCCAGAGGTTCCTTGTTGAGGATCGGGTCCTTGCCCTCACCGGCAAACTCCCACGCCGCCACGTACGCGTATTCGTCGTCGTTGCGCTTCGCTTCGCCCTCTTCCTGGTACTCCGTGCGGAAGTGCCCGCCGCAGGACTCCTCGCGGTGCAGCGCGTCTCGGCACATGAGCTCTCCGAGCTCAATGAAATCCGCCACGCGTCCCGCCTTCTCCAGCGACTGATTGAGCGACTCGGCGCTGCCCGGCACGTTCAGGTTCTGCCAGTACTCTTCCTTGAGCGTCTGGATGAGCCCGATGGCCTTGGTGAGGCCTTCGCGATCTCGTGCCATGCCGCAGTACTCCCACATGATCTTGCCGAGCTCCTTGTGGAAGGAGTCCACGGTGCGCTTGCCGTTCATGCCGAGGAACTGGGCCTGACGCGCCCGCACCGCCTCTTCGGCTGCGCGGAACTCGGCGTGCGACGTGTCCACCGGCTCGAGCTTCGTGCTCGCCACGTAGTCGCCGATGGTGTACGGCAACACGAAGTAGCCGTCGGCGAGACCCTGCATGAGTGCCGAGGCACCAAGACGATTGGCGCCGTGGTCGGAGAAGTTGGCTTCGCCGGCCACGTGCAGGCCGGGAATGGTGCTCATGAGGTTGTAATCCACCCACAGGCCGCCCATGGTGTAATGCACGGCGGGGTAGATGCGCATCGGCTGCTTGTACGGATTTTCGTCCGTGATGCGCTGATACATGTCGAACAGATTGCCGTAGCGTTCGGCAATGGTCTTTTCGCCCAAGCGCTTGATGGAATCGGCGAAGTCGAGATACACGCCGAGCCCACCCGGACCCACACCACGGCCATCGTCGCAGGCTTCCTTGGCCGCGCGCGACGCGATGTCACGCGGCGCGAGGTTGCCGAAGCTCGGATACTTGCGCTCGAGGTAGTAGTCGCGTTCCGACTCGGGAATCTGCGACGGCGCGCGCGTGTCACCCTTCTTCTTGGGCACCCAGATGCGACCGTCGTTGCGCAGCGACTCCGACATCAGCGTCAGCTTCGACTGATGCTCGCCGTGCACCGGAATGCACGTGGGGTGAATCTGCGTGTAGCAGGGGTTGGCGAAGGCCGCGCCCTTCTTGTGCGCGCGCCACGAGGCCGTGACGTTGGAGTACTTGGCGTTCGTGCTCAGGAAGAACACGTTGCCATAGCCACCCGTGGCCAGCACCACCGCATCGGCGGCGTGCGACGTGATCTTGCCCGTCAGCAGGTTGCGCGTGACGATGCCGCGCGCGTGGCCGTTGATGACCACCACCTCGAGCATTTCCTCGAAGGTGTGCATCTGCACCTTCTTGAGGCCGATCTGCCGCTCGAGGGCCTGGTAGGCGCCCAGCAGCAGCTGCTGGCCGGTCTGCCCACGGGCGTAGAACGTACGCGACACCTGCGCTCCACCGAAGGAGCGGTTGGCCAGCAGACCGCCGTACTCACGCGCGAAGGGCACGCCCTGCGCGACACACTGGTCGATGATGTTCACCGACACCTGCGCGAGGCGATACACGTTGGCCTCGCGGGCACGGAAGTCGCCGCCCTTGATGGTGTCGTAGAACAGGCGCTTGATGGAGTCGCCGTCGTTCTGGTAGTTCTTGGCGGCGTTGATGCCACCCTGCGCCGCGATGGAGTGCGCGCGACGCGGCGAGTCATGGTACACGAAGCAGGACACGTTGTAGCCCAGCTCCGCCATCGTGGCGGCCGCCGAGGCGCCCGCGAGTCCGGCGCCAACGACGATCACGGAATGCTTCCGCTTGTTGGCCGGGTTCACCAGCTTCATCTCGAAGCGGTGCTTGTCCCACTTCTGCTCCAGCGGACCGGAGGGAATCTTGGAATTCAGGTCGAGCATGTCAGTGCGTCTCCGCCGCGGCCGTGTGCGAGTCCGCAGCGCCTTCCACCAGCGCCGGGGCCTCCGGGAACATGCCGGCCAGCGTGGCCAGCGGAATGATGGCAAAGCCACCGGCCACGATGATGGCCAGCAGCAGCGCGACGCGGCGCTTGAGCGGTGAAGCCGACGGACGTGCCACACCCAGCGTGCGCAGCACCGCCCAGCCGCCGTGGTAGAGGTGCAGTCCCAGCGCCGCCATGGCCAGCAGGTAGAATCCCGCCACCAGCGGGCTGGCCAGACCGATGCGCAGGTTGTTGTACGGATCGAGATGCGTGAACTGCGGGTGCACCGTCCCCAGCGTCATGTGCAGGATGTGAAACACGATGAACACCAGCAGCAGCACGCCGCCCCAGCGAATGGTTTTCGCCGCGAGCGTGGTGACCTGCGGATTCTTGACCGCATACCCCTGAGGGCGGGCGGCGCGCGACTGCATGGTCAGCTGATACGCGGCCAGCGCATGCAGCGCCACGGCCGCCAGCAGGCCCAGGCGCACCGCCCAGAGCAGCGGCATGCTGGTGCGCAGGAGGAGCGCGTAGTCATGCATCGCCCCCTGCCCCTTGAACATCAGGAAGTTGCCGGACATGTGGCCGAGCACGAAGAGGATGCCAACGATCCCCGTCACGGCCATCACGATCTTCTTGCCGATCGTGCTCTGCCAGAAACGCGTGAGTGCGTACATAAGCGGGATGTGATGAAGAAACCGGCGCCGGCACCGAAGTGCGGGCGCCGGTTCACCGGATCAGAGAGAGAGCGCAGCCATGGGTTCGCGCACCGCCTGCGCAGACTTCTCGAGCGCAGCACGCTCGTCGGCGGTGAGCTCGATCTCGAGTACCTTCTCGAGACCGTTGCGACCGAGCTTGCAGGGCACGCCGAGGAAGAGGCCCGACATGCCGTACTCGCCTTCCAGCCACGCGGCGCAGGGGAGGATGCGCTTGCGGTCGTGCACGATGGCGTCCACCATCTCCACCGCCCCCGACGACGGCGCATAGTACGCCGAGCCGGTCTTGAGGTACTTCACGATTTCGGCGCCGCCGTCGCGCGCCCGCTGCACGATGGCCGCGAGCTGCTCCTCACCCATCAGCTGACGGATGGGGATGCCGCTGATCGTGGTGTATGACACGAGCGGAACCATCGTGTCGCCATGGCCACCCAGCACCATGGCCTGAATGTCACGCACCGACACGTCGAGCGCCTCGGCGATGAACGAACGGTAGCGCGCCGTATCCAGCACGCCCGCCATGCCAATCACGCGCTCGCGCGGGAAGCCGGTCACGTGCTTGGCCACATGGCACATCACGTCGAGCGGGTTCGACACCACGATGACGATGGCGTTCGGCGAGGTAGCCTTGATCTGCTCCGCCACCGACTTCACGATGCCGGCGTTCGTGTTCAGCAGGTCGTCACGCGTCATGCCCGGCTTGCGCGCGATGCCGGCCGTGATGACGACGATGTCCGAGCCCGCCGTTTCCTCGTAGCCATTGGTGCCGATGACGCGGGTATCGAAGCCTTCCACCGGCGCCGATTCCCACTGGTCGAGGCCTTTCCCCTGAGGGATGCCCTCGACCACGTCGACCATCACCACCGTGCGACCGAGCGACTTCTCGGCGATGCGCTGCGCCGTCGTGGCGCCCACGTTGCCCGCGCCAACGACCGTGATCTTGTTGACCATGTTCTGCCGGATCTCCGAACGGCTCTCGAAGCGAAAACCTGCGCTGTGAAGGATCTGATCCGCGCGGGGCGACGACCGAAAACCCCTTAGCCGGTTACTTGGCCCCGCGTGTCCAGTAGGAGTGTCAGGTGCTCAACTTAGGGTGTGTCCACGCACCGAGCAACACGCGAGTGGGACTAACCGCCCACCTGACTGAGCGCCTTCAATCCGCCGACGCGCATCTGCAGCAGTTCGTGCGCCAGCGGCTTCTCTGCCAGTGCTTTGGTAAACAGCGGCGCCAACGGCTCACCGGCGCGTAGCGCGTCGCGCAGCAGCACTTCGTGGTCGCCGAACAGGCAGGTCCGCAGACGACCGTCCGCGGTGAGGCGCACACGATTGCAGCGCTCACAGTAGGTGTGCGTCATGGGGGTGATGACCCCCACGCTGCCGGGCGCCCCCGGATAGCGGTGATACACGGCCGGCCCGTTGCCGCGCGCGGGCCCGGCAAACGGTTCAAGCGGCCCCGCCGCCGCGAGGCGCGTCAGAATTTCCTCCGACGGCACCACGTGGTCCCAGGTGAGTTCGCGCAATTCGCCCACCGGCATCAGCTCAATGAACCGCACATGCCAGGGATACGCGCGTGTGAGCGCGGCAAAGTCGGCGACCTCGTCGTCATTGATGCCGCGCATGACCACGACATTGATCTTGATGGGGGCGAGCCCCGCCGCCTGAGCGGCGCTGGCAGCGCGCACCAGATCGAAGCCGAGATCACGGCGCGCAATCTCCACCACGCGCTCCGGCCTGAGGGAGTCGGCGCTGATGTTCACGCGGTCGAGTCCCGCGGCCGCCAGGGCGGGCGCCATGTCGGGCAAGCGCACGCCGTTGGTCGACAGGGCGATGTCCTCGATGCCGGGCACGGCACGAAGTTGCGCGACCAACTCCGGCAGATCGGGACGGATGGTGGGTTCGCCGCCGGTAATGCGCAGCCGGCGCAGCCCCAGTGGCGCCAACTCCCGCACGATGGCGGTGATTTCTTCGTAGCGCAGGATGTCCTGCTTGGGCAGCCACGGCAGACCTTCGAGCGGCATGCAGTAGCGGCACCGGAAGTTGCAGCGATCGGTGACGGAGATGCGCAGATACTCGATGCGACGACCGTGCTGATCCTGCATCAGGCGCTCACACGCGCGGCCGTGGGATCCACCCACGTCCAGTCGCCTTCCACGTAGTGCTCGCGCTTCCAGATCGGCACACGCTGCTTGAGCGTTTCGATGATGCGACGCGCCCCATCACAGGCCGGCCCCCGATGGGCATGCGCCGCCACGATGGCCACGCTGACCTCACCCAGTGCCAAGGTGCCGATGCGATGCTCCACACACACCCGCAGACCCGGTGTTTCGGCGCAGGCTTCGGCCGCCACGGCGGCAAGCTCCGATGCCGCCATGGCTTCGTAGGCCTCGTACTCCATGCCGGTCACGCGCCGCCCATCGTTCACGTCGCGCACCGTGCCCAGAAAAATGGACACCGCGCCAACCCCGTCGTGCTGGGCCCGAGCGATCAGCGCGGACAGATCAATGGGCGCCGTGACGATGGCGCAATGCAGCACGCTGCTGAGCAGCACGCCGCTCTTCTGCACGCCGCCGACCTCAGCCACCGGCAACGGGCGGAATAACCGCCACCTCATCCTGCGGGTTGATCATCGTCTCAGCGCCCACCCACTGCCGGTTGACCGCCACCAACGGCGTGGCCGGCAGACGCTCGCCACCGGGAAGACCGCGCATGGCCTCCACCAGCGAGGCGACCGGCAAGGGCGCGGACACGGGCACCTCGAGTCGACGCGAACCGAAGGCGTCGGCATAGGACGCGAAGAGAAGGACCGGAACGCTCATGATACAAACAAGATAGCGCGTGGACGCGAAGGGAGTTCCCGAAAGCAGGGTCCGGGAACAACAACGCCCTGCACCGCGAAGACGATGCAGGGCGTGCGAAGCGGGACGGCTCAGCTGTCGTGCAGATCGTCGCCGTCGTCTTCGAGCATGGAGGCGTCTACACCGGCCACCATGGCGCGCAGTTCCTTGCTGGGCTTGAACACCGGTACCGGACGCGCGGACACTTCGACTGGCGAACCCGTGCGCGGGTTGCGCGCCATGCGTGTCTTGCGCTGCCGGATCTTGAAGGTGCCGAACCCGCGCACCTCAATGTTCTTCTGCTCCTGCAACGCTTCCTTGATCGCATCGAGGAAGGCGTCGACGACGCGCGCACAGTCCTTCTTGGAGATGGTCGGTCCGGCGGTCCGGGCAATGCGAGCCGTGACGTTCTCGACCAGGTCGGCTTTGGTCATGAGGCGGGCGTGGAGAATCAGGGCAGAAACGCGGCGAGCACCCAGCAGTCGCTGTGTGCCCGCGAAGCGAACGTATGGCCTTAGTGCTTATCAGTCAAGCGTTTGGACCATCTCACCCACGACGATTTCTCAGGGCAGTCAGAAACTGGTCGAACAGGGGAACCGCATCGTGCGGGCCCGGCGCGGCCTCCGGGTGGTACTGGACCCCGAAGATTGGCAGGCTGCGGTGCTTGAGTCCCTCAACAGTCTGATCGTTGAGGTTGATGTGGGTCACCGCCAGCTCTGGAGCCCCTTCCACGCCATCAGGCGACCCCGCCACGGCAAACCCATGGTTCTGGGAGGTGATGAGCACCTTGCCCGTCTCCAGGTCCTTGACGGGCTGGTTCCCGCCCCGGTGTCCGTAGGGCATTTTGACCGTGTGGCCCCCAAACGTGAGGCCCAGCAGCTGGTGCCCGAGGCAGATGCCAAAAATGGGCAGCTTCTGCTCAGCCAGCGCCCGGATCGTGGGCAGCGCGTACGTCACCGCCGCCGGATCGCCGGGGCCGTTTGAGAGAAATACGCCATCGGGGTTCATGGCCAGCACGGCGTCGGCCGACGTCTCCGACGGTACCACCGTGACCCGGATGCCATGGGCATCGAACAGGCGCAGGATGTTGCGCTTGATGCCGTAGTCGAACGCCACCACGTGATAGGGGGCTTCCGAATGGCCGAACGGATACGGCTCCCGGGTGGAGACCACCGTGGCCAGATCGAGCCCTTCCATGCTCGGACAGGCGTCGAGGGCTGCCAGCGCCTCGCGGGTGGGTGTCTCACCGGCCGCAATGACGCCGCGCATGACACCCGCGCTGCGCAGGTGCTTGGTGAGGCGACGCGTGTCCACCTCGGTCAGCGCCGGCACGTTGCCGGCTTCCAACCAGTCACGCAAACTGCCGGTGGCGCGCCAGTTGGAGTACGTGGGCGAGAGCTCTCGGCAGACAACGCCCGCCACCTGTGGCTGCGCCGACTCCGGGTCTTCGGCGTTGACGCCGTAATTGCCGATCTGCGGCGCCGTCATGACCACGATCTGTCCGCGGTACGAAGGGTCCGTGAAGACCTCCTGGTACCCGGACATGTTGGTGGTGAACACCACTTCGGCCACGGACGGCGCCGTGGGACCGACCAATCGGCCGGAAAAAAGGGTTCCGTCCTCGAGGAGGAGGAACCCCTTGGGCAGCGACGTGATCACCGGCGTTACGGCTGCGGCGGTGTGGTCGGCTGGCCCGCCGGCTGGCCGGCTGGCTGGCCGGCTGGCTGCGTCAGGGGCGACGCGGGCGCGGCACCACTTGCCGGAGCCGACGGAGCGGCCGGCGCTGCGGCCGGTGCGGCCAGCTTGTCGAGCACCGACTTGGGCGCCGCCGAACGCGACGACATCATCTGCAGGATGAACGCGAGGCCCAGGAAAATGCCACCGCACCACCAGCTGGCCTTGGTCAGCAGGTTGCCGGCCTGACGCGTGCCGATGAGGGAGTCCGCCGACGAGCTCGCGCCGCCGAAGCTGGCAGCCAGCCCACCACCCTTGCCCGCCTGCAGGAGCACGGCGGCGGCCAGGACGAAGGCGTCGAGAATGAGGAGGGTCAGCAGAAACGTGTACATGTCGCGGGTGCGCGGGTCGCCGAGGCGACGTCGGTGAAACGAATCGAGGCTCCGGTCGCTGTGCCGGAGCCCCGAAAAATCATCAATCGACGCGGTAGGTGCAAGTGCTTGGCGGCCCATACTTTGGCCGCGTTTGCCAAATGCCACCTCAGGCGCGCACGATGCTGGCCCAACTGTCGGCATCCAGCGAGGCGCCGCCCACCAGCAGCCCATCCACGTCAGGCGCCGCCAGCAGCTGCGCCGCGTTGCCGCGGTTCACACTGCCGCCGTACAGAATCGGGATGCCGGCCGCCACCTTGTCGCCCACCCGTGAGGCCAGCGCCCGGCGCAGCACGCCATGAATCTCGCTTGCGTCATCGGGCGTGGCCGTCCGCCCCGTGCCAATGGCCCATACCGGCTCATAGGCCAGCATGATGGCTGCCACCTGGGCGTCGTCGAGCTCTGCGAGACCGGCCGTGAGTTGGCGCTCCACCACGGCCGCCGTGCGGCCCGCTTCCCGTTCGTCCAGCGTTTCACCCACACAAAGCATGGGGATCAGACGCGCCTGGGCAATGAGCGCCATCTTGCGCGTGGTCATGACGTCGGTTTCGCCAAACACGTGACGCCGCTCGGAGTGACCCACCAGCACCACGCGAGCGCCGATGTCGCGCGCCATCAGCACGGAGTTCTCACCCGTGAAGGCGCCCTGCGCTTCACTGTGCACGTTCTGCACGCCCACCCACAGGTCGGGACGATCCTTGAGTCCGTCCATGACCGTCGTCACGGTCAGCGCCGAGGGAAAGAAGATGACCGTGCGATCGTTCTGCTTGGGTGACTGCGCAAGGAAGCGCTGCAGAAACGCGCGCGCGTCTGTCGGCCCGTGATTGAGCTTCCAGTTGGCCGCGATGACCGGCTTGAGATACATGGCGAGGTGAGAAGCGGGTGGCGGAATATGTGAGGACTGGCTCAGCGCGAATCGAGTGCGCTGACGCCAGGGAGATCCTTGCCTTCGAGAAACTCGAGTGACGCGCCGCCGCCGGTGGACACGTGCGACATCTGCGACTCGAGCCCGGCCTCCGCCACAGCGGCGGCCGAGTCACCGCCACCGATGATGGTGGTGGCGCCATTGGCGGTCGCGGCGGCCATGGCGAGCGCCACCGCGCGGGTGCCGGCATCAAACGGGGGCTTCTCGAACACACCCATCGGTCCGTTCCACAGCACGGTGCGCGCGCCGGTCACCAGCGCGCGATAGGTGTCCGCGCTGGCCGGTCCGATGTCGAACATGGCCTGGCCCGCAGGAATGGCCTGACGCGACACGTGCGACGCGGCGGCGCCGGCGTCCATGGCCGGTGCAATCGTGGCATCCACCGGCAGCACGAGCTTGTCGCCGGCGCGCGACAACAGATCGCGCGCCATGTCGAGACGGTCGGGTTCCACCAGCGAATTGCCGGTCTCGAACCCCATGGCCTTGAAGAACGTGCAGGCCATGGCGCCGCCAATCAGCAGTTTGTCCACCTTGGGCAGCAGCGCCTCCACCACATCGATCTTGCCGCTGATCTTGGATCCGCCCAGAATGGCCACAAAGGGTCGCGCGGGATTGGCGAGCGCGCCGCCCAGATACGCGAGCTCCTTCTCCATGAGCAAACCGGCCACGGCCGGTCGGCAATAGCGCGCCACCCCGGCCGTGCTCGCGTGCGCACGATGCGCGGCGCCAAAGGCGTCGTTCACGTACACGTCACCCAACTCCGCGAGCTGGCGCGAGAGTGCGTCGTCGTTCTTCTCTTCACCAGGCAGGAAGCGCGTATTCTCGAGCAGCAGCACTTCCCCCGCGGCCAGCGCCTTCGTGGCCGCGACGGCCGCCGCGCCCACGGTCTCGCCCAGGAAGTGCACGGGCCGTGGCAGGAGTTCACGCAGGCGTGCGGCGACCGGCGCCAGCGAATACTTCGCCTCCGGCGCGCCCTTCGGACGCCCGAAATGCGCCAGCAGGATCACGCGCGCACCGGCGTCGAGCAACTGCGTGATGGTGGGCAGGGCGGCCGTAATGCGCGTGTCATCGCTCACCCGCCCGGCGTCATCGAGCGGCACGTTGAAATCGACGCGCACGAGGGCACGCTTGCCCTGCAGCTCGGCGGGGGTGAGATCGCGAATGGTTTTGGTAGCGGTGGACATCGTATTTCCTGCAACCGTGCGTGAAGGCGGAATCCGAAACAGCTCACGCAGAGGCGCGGAGGAAGAAGAGGTCGCAGAGAAGTGTGCCCTACACTCTGCGTTCTCTCTTCCTCTGCGTCTCTGCGTGAGCTGTTCTACCCTGTCAGTGAATTAGAGCCGCGCGCCGACGTAACGCAGCAAGTCCACGCAGCGCGAGGAGTAGCCCCACTCGTTGTCATACCAGCCGCTGATCTTCACCAGCGTGCCGTTGATGACGATCGTGCTCAGCGCATCGAGCGTGCAGGAGTGCGGATCGCCGATGTAATCCACCGACACGAGCGGCACTTCGCTGTAGCCCATGATGCCGGCCAGACCGTTCTCCGACGCCGCCTTGAACGCCGCGTTGACTTCTTCCTTCGTCACCGGACGCTCCACGACGCACGTCAGGTCGGTGAGCGACACGTCGGGCGTCGGCACACGCACCGCCACGCCATCGATCTTGCCCTTCACTTCGGGGAGTACGAGCGCCGTGGCCTTGGCCGCGCCCGTCGACGTCGGGATCATGCTCACCGCGGCCGCGCGCGCGCGGCGCAGATCCTTGTGCGGCAGGTCGAGGATGGACTGGTCGTTGGTGTAGCTGTGGATCGTGACCATGGAGCCGTGCACGAAACCGAAGCTGTCACGAATGACCTTCACCATCGGCGCCAGGCAGTTCGTGGTGCACGAGGCGTTGGAGATGATGTGATGCGACGACGGATCGTACTTGTCGCTGTTCACCCCCATCACCACCGTGATGTCTTCGTTGGTGGCCGGCGCCGAGATGATGACCTTCTTGGCGCCGCCTTCGATGTGCTTGACCGCGTCCTTGGCATCGGTGAAGCGACCGGTCGACTCGAGCACGATGTCGACGCCGAGGTCCTTCCAGGGCAGCTTGGCCGGATCACGTTCGGCGAGAATCTTGACCTTGTCGCCGTCGATGGTGATGCCATCGGCCTCGGCACTCACCTGCCCATCGAACTTCCCGTGCACCGAGTCGTACTTGAAGAGGTGCGCGAGCGTCTTGGTGTCGGTGAGGTCGTTGATCGCGACGAAGTCGATGTCCGCGACGCCCTGCAGCTTGGCGGCCCGAAGCACCTGACGGCCGATGCGGCCGAAGCCGTTGATGCCAACGCGAATGCCCATGTCGTGTCGAATCCGGGTAAAGGAGCGAAGTCAGGAAGCGGTGCGGTCGCCGGGATCCGGCGCCCGTCCGAAGGTCACAGCACTGACGATGCGGGCGCCGCCCGCCACGAGCGCTTCGGCAGCCGCATTGAGGGTCGCGGCGGTCGTGACGACATCGTCCACCAGCACGAGGTGCGCGCCCCGCAGTTGCGCCAGCCGGCCCTGAGGCACGGCGAACGCCCGTGAAACGTTCACCGCCCGCTCCGATGGTGTCAACCGCACCTGCGATTGGGTATCGCGCATTCGCACCAGCACATCCGACCACACCGGGCAGTGCCACATTGGGGCGATCGCGTCGGCCAGACACTGGGCCTGATTGTAGCCACGCTCCCGCAGCCGGGTACGGGACAGGGGGATGGGCACCAGCGCTGCCCGTTCACTCAGCACGTCGTCCGGCCAGGACAAACGCGCCATGCGACGCCCCATGGCGACCGCCACGCCACGCCAGCCCTGATACTTGAGCGCGTGCACGAGCGCCGGCCCGCTACCGTCGTCCATGCGCGTGACGGAGCGCACGGCCCGTATGGCGGGGTGCAAGTGCGGGCACCAGGCGCATGGGGCCGCGCGCTTCGGGCCTGACATGCCCGAGGGCGCGATGCCTGAGGGCGCGGAGCCCGAGGGTGCCTCCTGCGCCAGGGGCACGGCCAGTGAATAGCGGGGATGTCCACAGCGCGCGCACAGCGGCAACGCCAGCGGCACGATGCGGGAGAGGCAGCTCCCGCACACGATACCGTCCGATCCGGGCTCGTGCGGCGCCCGGCAAATGGCACAGGCGGCTGGCAGCAACAGCTGCAGCAGGCCCGCGAGCATCACCGCGAAGGCGCGGCCGCAGCGGGTTGAATCGAACGCGGCTCGTTGAGACTGGGGGCCGGCACACACAACGCGCGCCACATGACATCCCGCGGAGCGCGTTCCCCTGTCCACACCTCAAACGCCGCCGCCCCCTGCTCCACCAGCATGCGCAATCCGTCTTCCGCGCGCTTTCCAGCCGCTTGCGCCGCACGAATCCAGTCGGTGCCGAGCGCAGTGTATACCAGATCGAACAGTGCCGTCATCGGCCCCACCGAACTGAGCGGCAGCGGATGATCTGGACCCTGAAGGCCGATGGGCGTACAGTTCACGACCAGCGCGGCTTCCGCGAGCACCCTTTGCAAGGGGCCGCGGGCCACGCCCGCCGATTGTGGGAGGGCATCATGCGCGTGCACCGTACCGTTGCATGCCAGCCGGGCAAGCAGTGCCTCGGCGCGTGCGCCGTCCCGCACCACCACGTGGATATCGCGCACACCGCGCTGCGACAGCGCGTACAGCACGGCCGCTGCACTGCCGCCGGCGCCCAGCACAACGGCCGGACCAGAGACACCGTCCGGACACAACGCCATAATGCTCGCGTCGGCACCGGCCACATCGGTATTGTGTCCAACGAGATCGTCGCCGTCCCACCAGAACGTGTTCACGGCACCGGTGCGCTCCGCGGGTGGCGTGAGCTGCGTGGCCAGCTGCGCCACCGCTTCCTTGTGCGGGATGGTGACGTTGCCCACGATGCGATGTGCCTGCAGCAAGTCGAAAGCCGACCGGAGTGACGCTGGCGGCACATCGAGCCGCTCATAGCGCTGCTTGGCCCCGATGGCCTCGAGCGCCGCATTCTGAAAAACTGGCGAGAGCGAGTGCGCCACCGGATGTCCCAGAATCACAAAGCCATTCCACGGCAGTTCGCGTAACATGCAAGGCTCCGAGGGCCGTCAGGGAGCGAGCCTGGACCGCTCGGCCACCGCCTTGTCGAGCACGGCACGAATCTCCTGTTCGAGTTCGGCCGCCGTGGCTCGATACACCGACAGGTCGCCGCCAAACGGATCACTCACCGGACGCGGATTGGTGCCGGCATATCCCGTGAGCAGGTGACTGCGCCCTTCGCCGCCCAGGGCTTCTGCGCGCTCGAGATGATGCGGACCCATGGTGAGGATGAGGTCGGCTCCCGCCACCAGTTCCGGGGACAACTGGCGCGCACGGTGCTGGCTCAGGTCCATGCCCTGCTCCATCGCCACGAGCAGCGCACCATCGGACGCCGGGGCATCGGGCCACGCGCTGGTGCCGGCGCTGCCCACTGTCACGGACGACAGACCACGATCGGCGATGAGCCGTCGTGCGATGGCCTCGGCCATCGGGCTGCGACAGGTGTTGCCGGTGCAAACGAACAACAGGTGCATCAGGATTCACTCCGGTGGACCGGCGAGAACAAACCGAGAACAACAGTTGGCATGCGGGCCCCTCCGCGTGCACGGGCCACGACGCCGACGGTGATGCGAATAACATGGCGGCAAAGGACCAGCCATCCAACCGACGGGCGCCAATTCGTGGTGCCGGTCCCGTCAGCTATAGCCAGCTGCGGCACCAGGCGTTCGCCCATGCCACATCAGTGATCACCCACCAGGTCGGGTACCACGTCACGCAGCGTGGCCGCGGACAGCACACCGGGACGGATGACACGTGGCCGGCGTCCGGTGCAGTCGACCACCGTGGATGGCGGTGAAGGGGCGAGTCCTCCGCCATCGAGGACGTGCAGCACGCCGCGGTGGATGGCGTCCGGCCACTGCGCGAGAATTTCGCTGGCCTGGGTGGCAGGGGGAACGCCCGGTCGATTGGCACTGGTGCTGGTGATGGGCTCTCCGTACGCGGCCAGCAATCGCTGCAGGCCCTCATGCGGCGTCCAACGCACCGCCACGCCGCCCTCGGGACCACGCAGGCGCGCGGGCACGCGTCGGTCGCCGCCTGGCAGGACGAGGGTAAGTGGTCCGGGCCAGAAGCGCGCGGCGAGATGCGCGGCGTAGGTGGGCAGATGCAGGTCGAGACGGGCAATCTGACTGGGATGCGCGATGAGCAGCAGAAAGGGTTTGCCTGGCGGACGCCCCTTCAGCTGCACGAGGGTCTCCACCGAGTCGTGATCGACGGCCGTGCCGAAGCCGTACACCGTTTCGGTGGGATAGGCCAGCACGCCGCGTTCGCTGAGATGCAGGATGGCCGGACGAATGGCCGCCTCCACCTCCGCCGGCGACCAGAACGGCGTCGAACGCAGACTGTGCATGCTCATCTCCGCGACTCCGAGACGATACCAGCGCGTGTCAGCACCCTGTCATTCATCGCGCAGCAGGCTGAGCGCGTCGGCGCGCGCAAAGTCCACCTCTTCGGTGATCTTGAGTCCGCGCTCGCTGCCGCGCACCACCACCACCGGCAATCCCAGGCGTTCGCAGAGGGCCGCGTCATCCGTGGCGCCAATGTGATCACGACGCGCCGCCACGTGCGCTTCTTCGATCATGCGACGCGGGAAGGCCTGCGGCGTTTGTGCACGCCAGAGTCGCGTGCGATCCACCGTGCGCAGAATGCGGCCGGTCTCATCCACTTCCTTGAGCGTATCCACCACCGGCAGGGCGGCCACGGCACCATGCCCTTCGCGCGCCGCCGCAATCACGCGATCGATGGTCGCGTCGGTCACCAGCGGCCGTGCCGCATCGTGCACCACCGCGATGGTGACTTCTTCGGGCAGGTCCTCCAGCCCATTCACCACGCTCTCATGACGCTCGCGTCCACCGACACTGACCAGCAACCGATCGACGTCACACTGAAACAGCCAGGGCGGCGGATCCGCCGCGTACGCCTTGGGCAGCACCACCACCACGACCGCCACATCAGGTCGGGCCATGAAGGCCTGCACGCTGTGCAACAGCGCCGGCTTGCCCGCCACCCAGCGGAATTGCTTGAGTTCCGTGCTGCCCGTGCGACTGCCCGACCCACCTGCCACGATCACCACCCCCACATCGCGCACGGTGTCACCGCCAGCACGTGCCGTCTCCGGACGTGATGCCACCACCGGAGGCGGAATGATGCGTCGCGGGGGCTGAGGACGCGCTGCGCCGCTCTCGCCCTGCGTGTTGGACTCGCCGGATGAATCAGTCGTGCTCATGAATCGCTTGCCGCGTTGGTGGTCGTGTTCGTTGCCGCGTAGGCTGACGTGCAGCGTCGCCAGTCATTCCGCGCCCTTGCCCAGCGTGCGCTCGAGCACGTCGCGCAGGGTGCGCACGCCGATCAGCCGCATGTCGCCTGGCACACGGCGCGGCAGCGCCCGATCGGAGAGATAGGCGGTGGTCATGCCCAGCTTGGCCGCTTCGGCCAGACGACGCTCGACCTGCGACACCGGACGCACTTCCCCACCAAGCCCCAGCTCGCCCAGAAAGATCGCCTGTGCCGGAAGTGGACGGTCCACGACACTCGACGCGAGTGCCGCCACCACCGCGAGATCAACGCTGGGTTCCTGCACCCGCATGCCGCCCACCACGTTGCAGAACACATCGAGCTGCGCGCACGAGAACCCGCCGCGCTTGTCGAGCACGGCCAGCAGCAGCGCCAATCGGCGGCTGTCGATACCGTTGGCTACACGTTGCGGCGTGCCAAAGCCCGCCCGCGCCGCCAAGGCCTGCACTTCCACCAGCACGGGACGCGTGCCTTCCATCAGCGCACACACCGCGCTGCCGCTGGCGACATCCCGGCGATCGCCGAGGAAGAGTGCGGAGGGGTTCTCGACGGGCACGAGCCCCGACTCGAGCATCCGGAACACGCCGATCTCGTCCACGCTGCCAAAGCGATTCTTGGTGGCGCGCAGCACACGATGATCGAGCGTACCGTCCCCTTCGAAATACAGGACCGTGTCGACGATATGTTCGAGTGTCTTTGGGCCGGCGATGCCACCACCCTTGGTCACGTGTCCAATCACGAACACGGTGGTGTTGCTGTCCTTTGCAAAGCGCATCAGACGGGCGGCACACTCGCGGACCTGCCCCACATTGCCCGGCGCGCCTTCCAGCAGTTCCGTATGCACCGTCTGAATGGAGTCCACGATGAGCACCTGCGGCCGGCGGCCATCGGCTCCCGCCACTTCAGCAGACGCGATGATCGTTTCCAGCGACGTCTCCGTCAGCAGCGACACCGCGGCCGCGTCTTCGGCCAGCCGTTCCGCACGCAGGCGCACCTGCAGTGCGCTCTCTTCGCCCGATACGTAGAGCGTGGCCAGCCCCGCCTGCTCCAGGCGCGCCGCCACCTGCAGCAGCAGTGTGCTCTTGCCGATGCCGGGCTCACCACCCACCAGCACCATGCTGCCCGGCACGATGCCGCCGCCGAGCACAAAGTCGAACTCGTCGAGGCCGGTTCGCCAGCGCGGTGTGGCCGTGGTGGAGACGCGGCCGAGCGCCACGGTGGGCGCGGCAACGCCTCCGGCCTGCCTGGCCGCGGTGCGCTTGCTCGTGACCACCGGCGACACCACTTCCTCCGCCAGGGTGTTCCACGCGCCGCAGCCTTCGCAGCGTCCCGCCCACTTGGGTGATTCCGCCCCGCACTCCGTGCAGCGATACACCGACCGCGACTTGCCGCCAGCCTTGGCCATCAGAAGGGCGTGCCGCTGAAGTCGTCGTCATCACCGCCCTTCACGAGCTTGGGGCCACCATACCCGCCTCCACCACCTCCTCCATACCCACCGCCGCCATACTCCGGCGGTGGCTCACGATTGGAGAAGTTGTCGAAGCGCGTGTACTGCTTGTGGAAGAACAGTCGCGCACTGCCAATGGGACCATTGCGCTGCTTGCCGATGATGATCTCGGCACGTCCCTCCAGCGACGGATCCTTGAGGCGACCGTTCTCGTCGCGCTCTGCATACACTTCCTGACGGAAGATGAACATGATGACGTCGGCGTCCTGCTCGATGGCGCCCGACTCACGCAGGTCGGAGAGCTGCGGGCGACCCTTGTCGTCACCGGTCCGCTGTTCCGGTGCACGCGACAACTGCGAGAGCGCCACCACCGGCACACCAAGTTCCTTGGCCAGCGCCTTGAGTCCTCGCGAGATCTGCGAGACCTCCTGCTGACGGTTCTCCACGCCGGCCGGTCCCGTCATGAGCTGCAGGTAGTCCACGATGATGAGGCCGAGGTCGTGTTCGGCCTTGAGACGGCGCGACTTGGCGCGCATGTCGAGCAACGTGATGCCCGGCGTATCGTCGATGAAGATGGGCGCATGGCTCAGAATACCAGCGGCCTGCGCCAGACGTGGCATCGATTCGTCGAGCGCCCTACCACCTTTACGCAACGCCTGCGCATCGATCAGCGCTTCCGCCGCCAGCATACGCTGCACCAGCGACTCCTTGCTCATTTCGAGCGAGAAGAAGGCCACCGGCACCTTGGCCGTGATGGCCGCGTGCTGCGCGATGTTGAGCGTGAACGCCGTCTTGCCCATGGACGGTCGCGCGGCCACGATGATGAGGTCGGCCGGCTGGAAGCCCGAGGTCATGTGGTCGAGCTCGGTGAAGCCCGTCGGCACGCCGGTAATGGCCTGATCGCGCTGCGCCAGGAGTTCGAGCTTCTCCATGGCCGGCCAGAGCAGTTCCTTGATGCGCGCGAATCCGCTCTTCTCCTTGCTCTGTCCCAGCGAGAAGATGCGCGATTCCGCGTTGTCCAGCAGATCCGTGGCGGTCGTGCGTCCCTCGAAGGCCTCCTGCACGATCTCGGTGCTGACCTCGATGAGTCGACGCAGCAGCGCCTTCTCCTTCACGATGCGTGCGTGGTACTCCACGTTGGCCACGGTCGGCACCGCATCGAGCAGGAAGGCGAGATACTCGCGTCCGCCCGCATGCTCCAACTCACCACGCCGTTCGAGCTCATCGGCCAGCGTGAGCGGATCCACCACGCTGCCACGCTCGGTAATGGCCACCATGGCGCGAAACAGACGACGATGTCCCTCGCGGTAGAACATCGAGTCATCGACATGCTCGGCCGCGCGCATGATGGCGTCGGCGTCCAGCAGCATGGCGCCCAGCACGGCCTGCTCCGCTTCCTCGGACCAGGGCGGACGGCGTTCCTTGTACGGATCGCGTGATGGGGCGGTGGCAACCACCGGTGCGGCACCGGTGGCGGTGACGGCAAGACTGGTCATGAACGACTCACTCGAACGATCGCTGCGGTTCGGCGGCGCGTGCGGCGTCGAGCACACGACGCGCCAACTTGACGTCTTCCCACGTGGGACGCTTCCACGCTTCATTGCGCAGCAGCGCCGCGGGATGATAGGTGACGATGAGTGGCACGCCGTGGAAGCGATGAATGCGCCCACGCAGCGCGCCAATGGCGGTGCCGGTCTGCAGCAGGGTCTGCGCCGCGAAGCGTCCCAGCGCGAGAATGACGCGCGGACGCACCAGCTCGATCTGCCGCAGCAGATAGGGCTGACACGCGAGCACCTCGTCGGGATTCGGGTCGCGATTTCCCGGCGGACGATGCTTGAGCACGTTGTGGATGAACACGTCGTCGCGCCCCAACTGAATGGCCGCCAGAATCTTGGTGAGCAACTGACCCGCCTCACCCACGAACGGACGCCCCTGCATGTCCTCGTTGGCGCCCGGCGCTTCGCCGACGCATAGCAACTCGGCTCGGGGATGTCCCTCGCCCGGTACCGGATTGCGCGCGGTCTTGTGCAGTCCACAGCGCTGGCATGCCGCGATATGCTGCGCAACGGCCTCGAGGGACGGCAACGCGGACACGTCGGGTGATAGGTCCTGCACACGCGCAGCGCCGGCCTCGAGACCGGCGGGCACACCCAGTGCCGCCAGCCAATCCGGCAGAACCGCAGGCACGCCGGACAGACTCGCGGCGGAGGCCGCGGGGGATACCGGGGCCGGTGAGCTCGTACGCGCCGGGGTGGGCTGAGCCGGCAAGGACGCAGCGCCCGCATCCCCATCCGGGCGTCTCGTGCCCGCCTGTCTCAGCGTCTCACGCCAGTCCGTGCTGGACTGCGCATCGAAGCGCGCATCGGGAGCGGGTGGCGGCGGCGGCGGTGGTGCTGATTGCGCGGCAATGTCCGCATCGTCTGGAGCGGAAGGCGCCACCGGTGCAGCCGGCCGCGAGACGCGAGGCGGCTCGTCTCCCGCAGGCGCAGTGCCCCGGTTACTCCGCACCGATGCATTGGCCGCTCCCCCCCCGCGAACCCCCAACAGGCGCATCGCGTCTTCGACGGACAGCCCATCAAGCACAAACTCGGATTCACCGAGTTCGCGACGTTGCTCCAGGTATCGACGAAGGCGATCTCGGGCGTCCACGCGTGGCGACAATCACGAAGGGAGGTGGGGGCGACACACAGGGGGGAAGAAACGGCGCCGCGCCGGGACCGAAGTCGCGGCGCGGCGCGAGTGCCGAACACTCGGCTCGCGGCAACCAGCACCTTGGCGCTGGTCGCCGCAGCCGCCGGTCAGGCCGAGCGACGCCGCGGCACGACCTTGTAGTCGATCTCCCCGGACGACAGCTCCTCGAGGGCGCGCGTGGTGAGCTTCTTCTCGTGCAGCGAACGATCACGGGGGAACTCGTTCAGCACCCGCGCAAACTTGGCCGCGATGAGCACGCTGAGGTACTTGTTGGCCGCGTGCTTGGTAACGTCGGTCGGTGTGAAAACCTGCATCAGTCGCCCTGGCTGAAGTCGTGAATTTCCTGCTCGAGTTGTGCGATCAGTGCCTCCACCTGCGCCTCCACGGCATGCACCCGATCGTGGCGCAGTCCTTCGGCGTCGATGATCGCACTCACCTGCTCCACGGCCCGCTCGAGATCGTCGTTCACCACCACGTAGTGATAGCGACCGACTTCTCCCAACTCGGCCCGCGCGTTGCGCAAACGCACCAGCAACTTCTCCCGATCCTCACTCTTGCGCGCGGTCAGGCGGGACTTGAGTACCTCACCCGACGGCGGCAGGACAAAGATCAGCACCGTGTCGGGAAACGCCGCGTGGAACTGCCGCGCACCCTGCACATCGATGTCCATCAACACGTGGCGGCCCGTTCCCAGCACCCGCTCGACCTCCGAGCGCAGGGTGCCGTAGTGCTGACCGTGCACCTCCGCCCACTCGGCGAAGTCGCCGCGCGATACGCCATCGAGGAAGGCGTCGCGCGACAGGAACCGGTAGTCCCGGCCGTCCACCTCGCCCTCGCGTGGTGCACGCGTCGTGCAACTCACAGAATAACCCAAATCACTCCGCCGCTCCAGCAGACGACGAGCGATCGTGGTTTTCCCACCGCCACTTGGGGCGGACAAAATGACCGGAAAAGAGCTCACTCGAGGTTCTCGACCTGTTCGCGGATGCGTTCCAACTCCTCCTTGAGCCCCACGACCTCATGGAGAATGGCCGCATCTGCAGCCTTGCTGCCCGTCGTGTTCACCTCGCGCAGCATTTCCTGCAACAGAAATCCCAGACGCTTGCCCACCGGTTCGCCGGCCTGGTCCTCCAGTGTGGCGCGAAACGCGGTCACATGCGATCGGAAGCGGTCCAACTCCTCGGCCACATCCATCCGGTCCGCCAGAATCGCAATCTCCTGCGCCAGTCGGGCCTCATCGACCTGCAAGCCGTCGGTCAACTCCTTGACCGCCAGACGCAGACGGTCGCGGTGAGCGATGAGGCGCTCCGGGGCCCGCTCGGCGATGCGTTGCATGGCCTGCTCCATGAGGGCCAGGCGCTCGTGCAGCACCGCCGCAAGGCGCAGCCCTTCCTCGCTGCGGGACCTGGCCAACCCATCAAGCGCCCGGTCGACAATGGCCAGCAACTCCGCGGACGTGCCGCTGGTGTCGTCTTCACGCGGCGCGGCGAGCACGTCGGGCATGCGCAACACCGTGGCGAGGTCCACTCCACCACTCAAGGCATGGCGCGTGAGCAGGGTGCGCAACTGATCAACGGCCGCGGCAAAGCGGGCTTCGTCGACACCGAGCGCGCTTTCCGTCGTGCGTTCACTGCGCGCGGTCAGCGTGACATGACCGCGGCTCACCTTGAGCCGCATGGCTTCGCGCACGTCCGCTTCCCATCGGCCAAAGGCTCCGGGCAGCTTGATGCTCGGTGAGAAGAAGCGGTGGTTCACCGTGCGCACGTCCACGTGCACGCGCAGGGCGCCCACGGTGCCTTCGGCCTGGCCGTAGCCGGTCATGGAGCGAATCATCGCTGCAAGCTAGGCAGGCCGGGTCAATTCCAGAACTCCCAGCGCACGCCATACATCTGCACGGCCGACGGCATGGTGATGCCGCGGATCTGCTCGTACTGGCCGCCTGTCAGGTTGCGGTACTGGTAGAACAGGATGGCGCGTTGAATGCGGAGCTCCAGCATCCCGGTGACCACCTGGGCCGGCTCGGTGACGCGCAGATCGAGGCCTTCGTCGTTTTCGCCGTAGAAGAACGGCACCCCGCCACGTCGATCGTAAATGAGTCGCGTGTTGACGCTGAACTCACCCTTGGGGAAGCGGCTCAGCCAGTCGCTGATGAGTGCCAACTCCACGCGCACGTGCGTTTGCGGCGTGGTGAACTGGGCCTTGTCCCAGCGAATGGTCTGCACGTCGAGGCGCAGATCCTTGTACAAGCGGCCACGCGCGTTGACCAGCACACCGGTTGATGCGGCGTTGGCCAGCACCCGGGCCGGCGCACCCACGAGCACCAGATTGTCGAATTGCGTGGCGTCTTCGCGCACCAGACCGCCACCCACCCACAACTGGCCAATCCGCACAGCGCCCTCGGCGCGCAGTGCGCTGGACTGTGGTCGGCCCGTGGTGTCGTCGGGCGATCGCGTGCTGTGCGCCGCCGAAAGCTGCAGCCACGGGAATGGCCGGGCACGCAGCCGGAGGTCGGTGCGATCGGTGCTGTCGCGCCCATTGCGCTCCGCATACGCCGAAGCGTCGAAGATGCGCCAGGTGGCACCTACGCGCAGCGCGGGCGCATGCCGCAGTGCACCGTCCATGGGGCGCGCACGATGCGTGTATGACGCGTTCCACCATGAAGCGCGGTACCCAACCGCCACCAGGTGCTGCGTCTGTGAGCGTAGCGTGTCCAGCGAGACCACAGTGGTGTCGGTCTCCGTTGAATCGGCGCCGTCCTCCCCTCCTGCCGATCCGTCATCCGACGACGTGGCGCCACTATCGCCCTGCATGCGCACGCGCAGCGCACCGCTGACGGCCTGCGCCCAGAAGCCCCGCAACGTGTCGCCGTAACCCACGCGCACATAGCCTTCGCGGCGCTGGCCCTTGTAGGACGGCAGACTGTCGAAGTCTTCGCGCGGTGTGTGCGAGTCGCGTTCGCGCGCCACGTTGCTGCCGTAGGCGTCCACGCTCCACTTGTTGCGCGCCCATCCGAAACGACCGCTGAACGACTGCACACTGCCGTCGCTTCGCAACTGTGTGGTCTGTCCGGCTGGTGCGCCAAATGCGGAGACGCGACCGGTCTGCGTGGCGACCTGCTGCCCGCCCAGTTGCAGCATGAGACCGTTGCGCCAGCGTCGGGCAAACAGCCCGCGGAAGCCGTTGGTGTTGAGGTCACCCGTGAAGATGTCGACGCGGGTGAACGGCGTCGTTTTCACGACTGAGGCCGTGCGCATCCACACGCGCACTTCACTGGGCGCGCGCTCGATCACGATCTCGTCGTACGCCCACAGCTGGATGTCGGTGAGATCCACCGCACCGCCATTGCGCACGTCGATGGCATCGACTTCCAGGCCATCGATGAAGAGACGAACGCGACGGGCATCGCCCAGGTAGGTGGCCACGTGCAGGCCGGCCATCCAGCCACTGCGAAAGGTGCTGACACCCGGCACACGATCGAGCAGATCGGCGAGGTTTACCGCCCCACTCGACAGAATCTCGCGCCCTGTGAAGCGCAGACGCTCCTCGGTCTCGCGCATCGGCGTTTCGTAACGCGTCAACGGCGACTTGATGGAGTCCGCAAGAATGGCCTGCCGCACACTGTCGGTGCGTGCGAGGATGCGCGCGCGCACGATGGAATCGGCCACCGCCGCACTGTCAGCCGGTGGACGCGGGGGCGTCTGCCCCTGCGCATGGGCCGTACTTCGGGCAGCGCCGGCCATCGTCACCAGAGCGACGAGAGCCAGCGCGCGGGTCCGCCATGACGTCAAGACACCCGGGCCCGGACGAATTCAACAAAGGTGCCCACCGGCGTACCGGTTGGGCCCCGCGGAATCCAACCCAGATCGGCCTGCGAGTAGGCCGTGCCGGCCACGTCGAGATGCACCCAGGGGAATCCGTCCACGAACTCCTGCAGGAACAGCGCCGCCGTGATGGAGCCGGCGGCGCGGCCACCCGTGTTCTTCACATCGGCCACGTCGGACTTGATCTGCTCGCGGTAGTCATCCCACATGGGTAGCGCCCAACCCGGCTCACCAGCGGCCTCACCGGCCGCCAGGACTTCGTCCACCACTGCCTGCTCCGGCCCGAATACCCCCACGGCATTGTGGCCCAGGCCAATCACGATGGCCCCGGTGAGTGTGGCCGCGTCGATGGCCACCGCCGGATTGAAGCGCCGGGCGTACACGAGCAGGTCGGCCAGGACGAGACGGCCCTCTGCGTCGGTGTTGATGATTTCGATGGTCTTGCCGTTGGACGCACGCACCACGTCGCCCGGCTTCACCGCTTCTCCGCTTGGCATGTTGGTGGTAGACCCCACAATGCCCACCACGTTCACCGGCAGCTGCATCCGACCGATGGCTTCCATGGCGCCCATCACACCGCCAGCGCCCGACATGTCGAACTTCATCCACTCCATCTCGGGAGCGGGCTTGATGGAGATGCCGCCCGTGTCGAAGCACAGCCCCTTGCCGATGAGCACGACCGGCTGCTGATCGGCCGGGCCACCGCGGTGCTCCAGCACCACGAGGCGCGGCTCCTGCGACGTACCCTGCGCGACCGACAGGAACGAGCCCATGCCCGCGTCGGCCATGTCGGATCGGCCCATGACCGTGAGATGCATGCCGTGTCGCGAGGCAATGTCGCGGCCGACTTCCACGAACGTTTCCGGTGTGCAGTAATTGCCCGGCATCTGTCCGAGCCTCTTGGCCAGGTCCTGTCCGGCGGCCAGCGCCTCGCCGGCGGCCAGGGCGCGGCGCGCGTCGTCGGTATCAGCGGTCAGCAGCACCACGCGCTCCACGCGAGCGCGCCGATCCTTTTCCGCCGGTGGCGTGAGCAACTCTGCGTACTGCCAGGACCCGGCGGCGGCGCCAATGGCCAGGCCTTCAATGGCGGCCACGTCACCTTCACTACCGGGTATCCAGCAAGTCATCTCGGGCACGCCCAACTTGTTGACCGCACGCGCGGCCACGGCGGCTGCGCGGCGCGCCACGCTTCGGCTCAGCGGCGCCGCACCGCGTCCCACCAGCAGCACGCGCTGCACCCCCGTGTCGCCGCCGGCAAGCAGCAGCGTTTCATCCCGTCCGCCGCGAAAGTCCCGACGCGTCAGACTGCGCGACAGCGTGCCATGCAGCTGGGTATCAAGTGGCTCGAGGACGGACTGCCACGACGCGTTCCACGACACATCGGATGGCAGCACAATCGCCAGCAGCGATGTCTCGAGCGACGCCGCAGCGGCGTGGGTAAGCGAGAAGGAAAGCGGCATGACGGAGCCAGAGTCGAAAATTCGGAGACGCCGGCACCAGCCGGCGCGCAGGAAACGCGGAAGCTAATGCACAAGGCCCGGCACCGCAGCGCGGTACCGGGCCTTGAGAAGCTGGGGCGGGTGGACTCGAACCACCAACCGTCCGATTAACAGTCGGATGCTCTGCCATTGAGCTACACCCCATCAGAAACCGATGCAGTCCACCAACCGGACGCGCATGGGTTTGCCGCTGTAACGCACCACCCTGCGCAAGCGTTGGTCACCCTCGGTGACTCGTCTCACACATGGCCCCCCAACGGCATGCCCAGAGTGGGGGTCGAACCCACAAGACCTTGCGGTCGGAGGATTTTGAGTCCTCTGCGTCTGCCAATTCCGCCATCCGGGCTCGCGCCAGGTACGGCGCACCACCAAGTGTACACGAACGGGGCAGCGCCCGCTACCGCCGGCCTGCCCCGTTCCGTTCAGTCCATGCTCAGCGTTCGCCAGGCGGCCGTTGATAGCCCCGACGTCGACTGCTGCTGGTATCGCGGCGGTCCCGTTCGTCCTTGCCGTCACCCATGCGACTGTGCTGCATCTCCTGCATGCTCCAGCGCAGTTGTTCCTGCAGGGCAAAGTACCGGGCACGCTGCACCGCGGTGAGAAAGCGCGAGAGCTCCTTGAGTTCCTGCTCCGAAACTTCAAGACGACGGCGCTCCAGCACCGGTACCTGATCGAGCAGCTCCGCCACGCGGGCTTCGTTGGCCTTGTCGCCAGCCATGAGCTCGCGACGCAGCGCCAGACGAATGCGGATTTCTTCGCCACGGAGCGTGCGCCGTTCCTGCTCGGTACGCGAGGCCACTTCACGCAGCCGGCTGTGCTGTTCGTCGGTCAGTTGCAGACGCACCCGCACCAGTGAATCGAGACGCTCACGAAACTGGCGCTCGAGCTCCTGTGCACGCTGCGCCCCGCTGTACCCTGAACGACGCGGCGTGCTTCCGGGAGGTCCTCCGGGCGGTCCGCCCTGCGCCGCAAGCGCCGGTGCCATCAACAGCAGCCCACCGAGGGACGCACCAACGAGCCGGTGCCACATCGTCGTCTTCATCGCGGGCCCCCGCCGAGGGCATTGGCAAGCCCGGACGGCATCGGCTCCGAGTTGGGCGCGCCATCCCAGGCTTCAAGCCGGTCGAGCATGCGCTGCAATTCTTCGTCGGTGTAGTTGCCCAGGTCTCCGTACGACACGGACACATCCGGCGCCGGCAGATCGACCGACGGCTGCGCCACGGCCAGCGACTCGCTGTCCGGCAAGGCGGAGATCGTCATGAGGCTCTCGGCGGCCACCACCGTGCCGGAGCCGTCGAAGGCCCGCACGCCCTGCCGCGCCACGATGACAGACGCCGCGCCAGCCAGCAGCACACCCAGGACGGCGGCGATGCGCAGCGAGGGCACGCGTTCCATCAAACCACGGGCACCACTCACACGGCGTGGGCGAACCGACGGCGTCCGCATGGACGGCGCCGTGCTGATGTCGCGAACCATCGGATCGGCAACCGGATCGACCGCTCGCGGCGGCGCCGGCAAGGCGGCCACGATGCGTGCCACGTCAGGCATGGCCACCACCGGACGCACGCGCTGCACGACCCGCAGTAGCTCCAGATCGTCCGCGCAGGGCGTACACGACGCCACATGCTCGGCCAGCTGCGCCATCTGCGTTTCGTTCAGCAACTCCGCCGCGTAATCGGGGAGCAGGTCCTGCAGCTCGGGGCTGCGACACTCAGTCATCGAGAAACTCCTTTACCGCCCGCATCGCGTTGTGGTAGTGCACCCGGGCCGACCCCTCGCTGGTGTCGAGGATCTCGGCGATATCCCGGTAACTCCGGCCTTCCTGCACGCGCAGCAGGAACACCTCCCGTTGCAGCCGGGTCAGGCGCGAGAGCGCCTGGGTCACCCGTTGCGACAGTTCATCCGCCATCAGCGAGTCGAGAGCGTCGAAGCCCGTCACGGCATCGGCGTCCTGCAACTCCACAGTGCCCGACCGCCTTGCCTCACCGCGTCGCCGGTCGATGATCAACCGGCGTTCGATGGTGAAAAGCCAGGTGCGCAGCGAGCTGTCCGACCGAAACTGGTCCAGCGCAGCAAACGCCCGCACAAACGTGTCCTGCACCACTTCGTCGATCTCATCGCGCACCCCCAGCTTGGCGGCGAAGCGCGCCAACGCCTCAGCGTGCCGCTCCACGAGGAGCGTCGCCGCGCGCTGGTCGCCAGCCTTCCACTGTTCGATGAGCATGCCGTCAAGCCGGGCATCCTCCTGTTGGGTGGCGTCGATCATACCTTGCTGATGGTTGGACGCTGCGGGATCGCCAATGTTAACCTGTGGTCCCAAACCCTGAACACTGGTGACGGACCGATGACGGCCCAGTGCTTGACCGGGCGGGCGGTGAAGCGGAGCTTCGCCTCATGGACAGCACAGAACAGGCCAGAGATGGGTCGTTGATGCCCCCGCGCCACCGCCCTCGTATCGTGGCCCATCGCGGAGCCTCGCGGGACGCCACGGAGAATACCCTGCGCGCCTTTGCGCTGGCCCTTGACCAGGGGGCCGACGGCATCGAACTGGACGTGCACGCCACCCGCGACGGCGTCTGTGTGGTGCACCACGACGCCCAACTGCCTGCCTCAAACGGACGACGGGATGCCATCGCCGACCTGACCTGGACCGAACTCGCCGACCGCCGACTGTCGTCAGGGGATCCTGTGCCCACGTTGGCCGCCGTGTTCGACCTGGTCGGGGCGCGCGCCACCATGTACGTGGAAGTGAAGGGACGAGGCATCGAGGCCCTGGTGGCGTCCGTGCTGGATGCCTATCCGCAGGTGGACAGCGCGGTGCACGCCTTCGACCATCGCATCCCGGTGGCGCTCAAGGCGCGGCGCCCGTCCACACCCATTGGCCTGCTCAGTACGTCCTACCCGCTGTCGCTGGATGGGGTGTTGGCCGGCAGCGCTGCCCGCACGCTGTGGCAGCACGTGGACCAGATCGACGAGGCCCTGGTTCACGCCGTCCACGCCCGCGGTCTCGAGCTCATGGCTTGGACGGCAAACGACATCCCCCACGCGCGCCTGTTGGCGGCGTGGGGGGTGGACGGTCTGTGTACGGACCTGCCGGGCGCTATGCGTGCGGCGTTGGCGGGCTAGCCTCGGCCCCGGCCGACGGCGGGGGCGCCGTGGGGCCTGTGGACGCCGGTGACGGGGCGCTGGGATCGGCCGGCGGCGGCGGCGGGCTGCCCGGCGAGGCCCCCGCGCTGGCCGCGGCCTTGGCGTTCGCCAGATCCGTTTCGAGACGCCGCGCCTCGTTGTCCTTCTGGCGGAGGGCGTCCATGAGCCGGGCCCGCGCGTCCGCCTCAAGTTCCCCGCCTGCCTCGAGGGCGCGGAATACCGCATACCCCAGGGCCTCGGCCGCCTTGTCCGCCTGCTCACGCACGCGATAGGCGTCGACGCGCAGCTTCCCCTCGTCGAACACGTCCTGCGCGGCCTTGCCGGCCTTGTCGATGCCCTGCTTGACCTTGTCCCACAGTGCCATGGTATCCGTCCTTGCTGGTGGAGTGGCGTGTGGAGACCCTACGGTTACCGGCCTCCGGAAGTTGCGGGCCCAACGCAAAAGAGCGCCCCCTTGCGGGGACGCTCCATGCACGCCGGTGAGCCGGGAGGCTTACGCCTCGACCGTCTGCTCGGAGTCTTCTTCGACGTACTCCACGGGGAGCACGTTGACCTTGTAGGCCTTCTTGCTCTTGTGTGCGAACTGCACCACGCCGTCCACCAGCGAGTAGATGGTGTAGTCCGTGCCCATGCCCACGTTGGCGCCCGGGTGCCACTTGGTGCCGCACTGACGCAGGATGATGTTGCCAGCCGTCACGAACTCACCGCCGTACTTCTTGATTCCCCGGTACTTCGGATTGGAATCGCGGCCGTTGCGTGAGGAGCCGACGCCTTTCTTATGTGCCATGACGAATACTCCGGAAAGGCAGCGCACCGCGAGGCGCGCCGCCGATGCTCAGCCGAGGGTGATGTCCTTGATGCGGACTTCCGTGAACTTCTGCCGGTGGCCCTGCTTGCGGGCGTAGTTCTTCCGGCGCTTGAACTTGAAGACGATGATCTTGTCTTCGAGGCCGTGCTTCACGATCTCCGCCGTGACCTTGGCGCCGGAGAGCGTGGGCACGCCCAGGCGGACCTGCGAGCCGTCGGAGCCGAGCAGCACGTCGTTGAATTCGACGGCGGTGCCCGCCTCGCCAAGCAGCGAGGGGATCCGAAGGGTCTTGCCCGGCTCGGCACGGTACTGCTTGCCGCCGGTGCGGATGATCGCGTAGCTCATGGGTGATTCCAGGTAGATGCGTTCCAAACGTAGCCTAGAAGCTTACCGGAACACGGTTTAGGTGTCAACTGGCTGAAGGCAGCCGAGTCGGGGAATATTGCGGGGAACGTGATGGGGCGTTTGCCCAGGCTGAAGTCTTTGCGACTCAGGCCAGGGCGTACTGCTGGGTGATGTCCCGCTGGGCGCCCCGCACCACGAGTTTGATCTCGTCGGGCTTGAGCAGCGGATCGTCGCGCAATTCGAGCGGGAACCCGGCCAGTTTTTCCAGCCGCTTCACGAACTCGTGTTCCTGCTCCAGCACGTGGAGCGCCACCTCCGGGTGCAGCCGGAGGGTGACCGACTCCTTCCGCCCCTCGGCCGCCATGCGCCGCACGGCCCGCTCGGTGCGCCGCACGATGGTCTCGGGCGTGAACACGCGTCCGGTGCCGCTGCAGGTCGGACAGGCCTCGGTCATGCTCTGGTAGTGGCTCTGGCGCACCCGCTGGCGCGTCATCTCCACCAACCCCAGTTCGGAGACGGCAAAGGCTTTGGTGCGTGCGCGGTCGCGACCCAGGTGGGTGCGGAGCTCGTGCAGCACCTTGTCGCGGTTGGCCTGCGTCTCCATGTCGATGAAGTCGCAGACAATGATGCCGCCCACATCGCGCAGCCGCAGCTGCCGCGCAATTTCCCGGGCGGCTTCGGTGTTGGTCTTGAAGATGGTCTTCTCGGGGTCACGTTTGCCCGTGTATCGCCCCGAGTTCACATCGATGGAGACCAGCGCTTCCGTTTGCTCGATGATGATATAGCCGCCGCTCGGCAGATCGCAGCGGCGCTTGAACAAGTCACGGATTTCGGTCTCGATGCCTTCCTTGTCGAACAGGGGCACCGTGGCTTCATACAACTTGACCCGCTCCACCAGCTCGGGCGCGATGCCCTGCAGGTATTCGGTGATCTCGTTGTACACCTGCTTGGAATCGACCGAGACGCGCTCCACCTTGGCGCTGAACAGGTCGCGCACGAGGCCGCGCGTGACGTTCGTTTCGCGGTGCACGAGGGCCGGCGCGCGCAGGAACTGGGTTTTGCGCTTGATGCGCTTCCAGTTGTTCATGAGCGTGTTGAGTTCACGCTCGAACGTTTCCTTGGTGGCGTCTTCCGACACCGTACGCACGATGACGCCGCCGGCGTCGTCGGGCAGCATTTCCCCGACCATGGCGCGCAGGCGCTGACGCTCGCCCCGCTCGTCGATCTTGCGGCTCACGCCCACCTTGGACGCAAAGGGCATGTACACCAGGAAGCGACCGGCCAGCGAAACCTGGGCCGTGACCCGGGGCCCCTTGGTTGAGATCGGCTCCTTGGTGATCTGCACCAGGATGTCCTGGCCGCGCTTGAGCAGGTCCTGAATGGGACGAACCTCTCGGCGCCCGCGGCGACCACCGCCGCCGCTGTCGTCCGACGAATCCTCGTCGTCGTCATCGTCGTCGGAGACCTGTTCGTTCTCCACGACCACGTCGGCCGCGTGCAGAAACGCGGACTTTTCGGTACCGATGTTGACGAAGGCGGCTTGAATACCGGGCAGCACGGCTTCGACCTTCCCGAGATAGACATCGCCCACCATGCGGCGGGCATCGGGCCGATCGACCAGCAACTCCACCAGTTGGCCGTCCTCGAGAATGGCGACCCGCGTTTCGCGCGGTGTCGCATTCACCAGGAGTTCTCGCTTCATTGACGCATACCACGTTCGCAGGGCGCCTGGCGACTCCAGGCACCGAGGCCGCGGTGCAACACGGTGAACCTACGGGATGGCCCGCGCGCGCCGGAGGAGGGGGCCGCGGCACGGACAAACGTCACAGGGCTCCCCCACCAGACCGACCGATCGGACGGACACCTCGCGCCCGCCAACGCGGCCATCCAGCGCGTCGGACTGACCGACCGCAGCAGGAGGCGCAGAACACGGGAATGAACACGGGCATCCGCGATCGACGCACACGAGGTGTGTCGGGCGGTGAGACGCGTACGTGGGTCGGTCGGCGGCGCGCTGGCCCCGGCCGGCCCTCCGCACAAACGCAAACGGCCCGCGAGTCGCGCGGGCCGCCGGCGCCTGAAGCGACGGCTAAAGGAACGGCGTAAGCTACCGTGGGGTGAGGGTTTCCCGCAATGTGGCTGAAGTCGATACTCAAAACTCCTCACCCAAACGCAAAACCCGGAACTGATCAGTCCCGGGTTCTGCGTTCAGGTCGCGAGTCCCGAGTACCTCAGGCCGCCAATCCCTTCAGCAGGTGCCGCGCGATGACCAGACGCTGGATCTCGCTCGTGCCCTCGCCGATTTCACAGATCTTCGCGTCGCGCATGTAGCGCTCCACCGGGTAGTCCTTCGTGTACCCGTAGCCGCCATGGATCTGGATGGCCTTGATGGTGGCGCGCATGGCCAACTCCGAGCAGAACAGCTTGGCCATGGCCGCTTCCTTGCCGAACGGCTTCCCGTTCTGCGACAGCCAGGCGGCATGGTACATGAGGTGACGGCCCGCCTCGATTTCCGTGGCGATGTCACTCAGCTGGAACTGTACGCCCTGGAAGCTCGCAATGGCCGAGCCGAACTGCTTGCGCACGCTGGCGTACTTGAGCGACTCATCGAGCGCCCCCTGGGCGATGCCCAGCGACAGCGCCGCGATGCCGATGCGACCGGCATCGAGCGTCTTCATGAAGTTGATGAAGCCCAGGCCTTCGGTGCCCAGCAAGTTCTCTTCGGGCACTTCCACGTTGTCAAACAGCAGTTCACGGGTGTCCGACGCACGCCAGCCGAGCTTGTCTTCCTTCTTGCCGGCCTTGAAGCCCGGCATGTTGGGCAGCGTGTCGTCATGACCCACACCGAGCACGCGGCAGGCGTCGACGTCCACCGATTCCTTGGTGAGAATGAAGCTCGAGATGCCTTTCGTGCCCGCCGAAGGGTCAGTCACGGCCGTGACCACGAAGACCTCACCAACGCCCGCGTGCGTGATGAAACGCTTGCTGCCGTTGAGGATGTAACGGTCGCCCTTCTTCACGGCCGTGGTACGCGTACCGCCGGCGTCGCTGCCTGCCGCTTCCTCGGTGAGGCCGAAGCCGCCGAGCACCTTGCCGCTGGCCAGGAGTGGCACATAGCGCTCGAGCTGCGACTTCGTACCGAAGTTGACGATGGGCGAGGTGCCCAGCGTGGTGTGGGCGCTGATGGTGATCGAGTGCGACGCGCAGACCTTGGCCAGCTCTTCGATGGCGATCATGAAGCTGATCGTATCGAAGCCGGCGCCGCCAAGCTCTTCGGACCACGGCACACCAAGCAGACCAAGCTCGCCCATCTTCTTCACGTTCTCCCAGGGGAACGTCGAGGCTTCGTCATGCTGCGCCGCGACCGGCGCCACATGCTCGCGCGCGAAGGCGCTGACCATGTCACGAACAGCGAGATGCTGCTCGGAGAAGTACAAACTGTCGTCCATTGCCGACGGTGGGTTCAGGGCAGGTAAAGGAGGGCAACTGCAGGTGGGACCGGTGCCCGCACGTGGCACGCGTCCCCCGCAAGGCTACGCACGAGGCCGGGTGCGCGTTCGCGCGGGCCGTGAACTCTCAAGGGCCGCGGGCGCATTGCTCGTTCCCAGACAGCGATCACAGGCACCGCACGAGGCGCGGGCCTCAGGGTCTCCGAAATAGCGCAGGACGAACGCTCTTCGGCAATAGCGGGTTTGCGCATACCGCTGCATGGCATCGAGTCGACCGAGGTCGGCCTGACGCCGACGCTCCAGCAGCGCCCAGTCCACCGGAATGGTCTGCCCGGTCTGGACTCGTGGATCGATGCGCATGCCACCGCCCGTTGCCGTCCACGTGACGAACTGCTGCGACTCGAGTCGCTCCAGGACCGGGACCAGACCCATCGCACCGCCAAGTCCAGGCGGCAAACCGTCGAGATCCACACTCGCACCAGTCTCCAGACGTTTGCCCACCGCGCGCCAAAGCGCGCGCAGCACTTCCCGATCAAACTCGCGCTCTCCCACCAGTTCGCGCGTGATGCGCGCTGGTGTGGCCAGGAGCCGCACGAACACGCGGCCCGGCGCTGGCGGTTCGATGGTGCACAGGCCATGCGCCATCAGCACTCTGAGCGCGGCGCCCACTTTGCGGTCGCCCACCTTGGGCGGCACGCGCTGCACGAGGTCTTCCAGCGTGAGCGGCGCGAAGCCCGTCGGATCGGCCGCCTGCTGCATCTGCTTCCACACCAGTTCCACCACGCTGCGCTCGGGATGTGCGTTGGCGATGAAGAACTCGTGCGTGAATCGATCGGGATAGCTGTGCAGCAACACACAGGTACTCTGCTTGCCGTCGCGCCCTGCCCGCCCGGCTTCCTGGTAGTACGCTTCCAGCGTACCCGGCATGGCGTGATGCACGACCAGACGCACATCGGGTTTGTCGATGCCCATGCCGAAGGCACTGGTCGCGACGATGACCCGCGCGCGTTCATTCATGAAGGCGTCCTGCGCGCGCTGACGCAGACTGTCGTCGAGGCCCGCGTGATAGGCGGTGGCGCGAATGCGACCGCGCACCAGAGTGGCCGTCACGCGCTCCACCGCCTTGCGGGTGGGCGCATACACAATGGCCGGCCCCTCGGCCTCGCGCAGCCACTGCACCGCCGTGCTGTCCTTGTCGTGCTGCGTGCGCGTGGGCACCACGTGATACGTGAGATTGGTGCGGTCGAAGCCGGCCACCACCACCTCGGGTTCGCGCAGTGCCAACTGCTTGACAATGTCCTGTCGCACATCCGGTGTGGCCGTCGCGGTCAGCGCCACCGTCTGCGGTCCACCCAGCCCGTCGCGAATGCGACCGATGCGCCGGTAGCTGGGCCGGAAGTCATGACCCCACTCACTGATGCAGTGCGCTTCATCCACAGCCAGCAGGGCCACACCAATGTCGGCCAGGCGCTGCATCGTGCGGCCCGCGTCCATGCGCTCCGGCGCCAGATACAGCAGCTTGAGTGAGCCATCGCGCGCCCGCGCCATGCGATCGGACACTTCGTTGCTGCTCAGCGTGCTGTTGATGTAGGCCGCACTGAGTCCGCGTCGCTCGAGCGCCTCCACCTGATCTTTCATGAGGCTGATGAGTGGACTGACCACAATGGTCAGCCCCTCGCGCATGAGCGCCGGCACCTGATAACACAGGCTCTTACCGCCGCCGGTGGGCAGCACCACCAGCGCGTCGCGACCCGACAACACCGCCTGCACCGCACGAACCTGCGGCGGACGGAACTCCGGATAGCCGAAATGCTGCCGCAGCGTGGCGCGCGCCTGATCGAACGCGGCGGACACGTCAGTCTGCGGTATGGAAGTGCGCGAAGCGGACATGCCGCATGCTAAGCACGGGACACGAACGATGCGACATCAATTTGACGCATGCGCCGCGACGTGCCGGTTGTGACGCGAAGGTCGCGAACCGAAGGTCGCGAACCGAAGGTCGCGAACCGAAGGTTGCGACGCCCGCGCGTCACACCGCCCGCGCAAAATGTCCGCGCGTAAACTCGCCGTTGAGCAGGGTCCGCACGGCCATGGCGTCGGCCGACTCGCCAGCCGCCAGCGCATCGAGCTGCTGGCGATAGCCCCGTACGATGGCCTCTATGGGGTCGCCCGGCACGTTGAACAGCAAGTGATAGCCACGCACGCCCTGCGCCCACAGCGCGGGGAGATGCTCACTGCCATCGATGGGGCGCGAATGCAGCAGACGGTTGCGGCAGTTGCTGTCGGTGGCCACCGCGAACGTGTAGCCTGCCGGATCGGTGAGGGACACGTTCGTGTGCTTCTGCACGCAGAGGTCGCGGCAGGTGGTCGGCTCACGCTCGAAGGCCGCACTTAGCACACAGTGCTCAATGGTCATGCCCTCGGTGCGACCATACACCAATACATCGAACCCGCGCCCCTGCCATGGACTCATCACGTCGAGCATTTCGGCCGTGGTGAGCTCAATGGACGCCGTGAGCCTTTGCGCCCCGAGTTCGAACAGCCAGGCGGCCGTGTGCTGATTGAACACGTTGGTAGCGTAGTCTCCAACTACGTGCACGCCCGCCTCGGCCAACTCGGCCAGCAGCCCGACGTGGCCCGTAAGCACCGGCAATCCCAGAGCCAGCCACTTGTCGAGGCGCTTGCGTTCTTCCGGGCGCACGATGGTGGGCGTGCGCAAACGAAGCCCGACGCCCTGCGCCGCCAGTTCATCGCGCAGCGCGGTGACCCGCGTAACCGGGGGCATCGGGTGCCGGAGAAACGGATCGAGCACCACCTCCGTCGCGCCGCCTGCCGCGGCGGCGCGCGCACCGTCGAGATCGTACACAATCGCACGCAGCGCGAGTGGCTCGTCCGCGCGTTCGCTCGCAGCCATCCCGCCCTTCTCGTAAACGGTTACGGCCTCAATGCGCGCCACCTGCTCGGCAATTTGTGATTCGCGAACGGCTTGCTCACTCATGGCCGCCCAACTGCGCTGCTCAAGCAACTGCTCGGTGGCCTGCTGACGCAGCTGGTTGAGCTCACTCACCGGAAGAAAGAGTCCGGCGGCGAGCCCGCTGATGTCCACACTCCCCAGCTTGAACGGCGTCTCGCCGAGGCGGCCGAATTGCTCGCGCAACTGGGTCATGTCGAGCGCGCGCTTGCTGGCCGGTGCCAGCGCCACATCGCCACGCACCGTGACTTCATGCTCGCCGCACTGCCACACCGTCTTGAGCGGCCCACCGGCATGTCCGAAGCAGCGCACATCCACGCGCGTGAGGCCCACGCGCGTTGGAAGCGGTACCGCCGCGTAGCTGGCCTGCGCCGCCGCAAGCAGCGTGGCGTCGCTCGTGCGCACCACCCGCCAGCCTTCGGACACGCGCACCACCCGCGGCCCACTGCGCACATGGACTGCCTGACGGAATACACCGGCACGCGAAGACAGGGTGCGCACCTGCTGTACACTGCCCCCGAGCGACGCTGCAGACCCCTCCTCCGGCGCTTCGAAACCGACGCCGTCGCCAACCGCGAGAGCGCGGGACACTTCGACAATGAGATCCTGTCCCTCCTGCCCCACCACCATGCCAAGTGGCAGACCACGATTGTCGGGCTGCGTGCGCGTGATGTACTCCCGACCCTGACGCCCGCCGTACATGCCGCCGGTGTTGCCGCGGCTGAAGATCTGCACCAGCGGTTCCACAGCATCCGGCGACGGCGCCTGTCCCCGTTCTCCCCGCGCGATGGCGTCGAGCCACCCGCGATAGGCCTTGGTTACGGTGGCCACGTACTCGGGCTTCTTCTTGCGACCTTCCACCTTGAGGCAGCCGACACCGAGATCTGCAATGGCTTCCAGGTGATCGTGCGCCGCCAGATCCTTGGTGCTAATGAGGTAGCCGCGGTCGAGCGTGGCGCCGGTGATCTCATCGTTCAGCGTGTAATCCTTGCGACACGACTGGGCACAGGACCCGCGATTGGCTGAGCGCTCGCTGATCATGCCAGACATGAAGCACTGACCGGAGTACGAGATGCACAGCGCGCCGTGCACGAATGTCTCGAGACTGAGGTCGGGCACTTCCGTGCGGATGGCCCGGATGTCCTCCAGGGTATTCTCCCGCGCCAACACCACGCGCTCAACGCCGAGCCGCTGCATGACGCGTGCACCGGCCACGTCATGAATGGTCATCTGCGTGGAACCGTGCACCTCAAGCTGCGGATACACGCGTTGGATGAGCCGCACCACGCCAAGATCCTGCACAATGGCCGCATCGATGCCGCGGTCCACGCACTCGCCGAGATAGCGCAGGGCTTCGACGAGCTCGTGGGGCTTGATCAGCACATTGAACGTGAGGTACACGCGCACGCCGCGCCCGTGGGCAATGGCGCAGGCCTGTTCCAGCTCGTCGAGGGACAGCTGCGCGCCCTCGTCGCGCGCGTTGTACATGGACGCGCCGAGGTACACGGCATTGGCGCCATTGGCCACGGCGGCCCGTACGGCGTCCAGCGTGCCGGCGGGGGCGAGAAGTTCGGGAACCTGCGACGAGCGGGGCATTCGGAAAATCTAACCACCCCCGAGCGAAGACCGAAGATTTCGCGAGTCTCAATTCCGATTGCGAGAGCCGAATTGACCCTGCACTTTGCAGAAGTCGGACGGCTCCGCGGGTTTCCAGCGCGGGCGGAACGGGTTCACGTCAATGGAGGAGTACATGGCGGTTACGCTCTACCGGATGCGCAGCGGCAAGGTGCACAGCTTCAACCGTATGGCGTACGGGATCGAGAATACCAGTCTCATTCCCGCGACACCGGCCGCGGATGGCAGCAAGCGACGCTATCTGTTCAGTGAGGACGGCGTTGGCATCTACCCGGTGCTCATTCGCGGTGATTCTTCAAAGGAGATCGTGGCCTGGCTGGCGCAAGCCAAGGGGGTGCGGTTCACGATCAAGGGCCGTGAGATCGTCGAGGATGAGGACGATTTTGATGCCATGCTGACGCGGGAGCTGGAGGAGAAAACCGGCGCCTACAGCTACAAGGCCACGAACACCATGGAAGGGTTCACCATCTGCTGCAAATGGCACATGCATCGCACCACCAGCAAGGCCATCGAGATTCACGACGGCGGCATGGACGCCTTCAAGAGCATGGCGTTGTTCACCGGCGGCATGCTCGGTGGGGGCATCAGCAATCTCGTCAGCCCCGCGTCGTCCGGTGTGCCGTCGAACGCCAAGGTGGGCATCGAAGTCACCAAAGGCCTCGTGGGCTCGGCGCCTGATGTCTATGACATCGGCAGCACGCTCAAGGGCGGCGGTGGTGGCAAGTCGGACGTCGGCTTCATGGTGTCGTACTTGCCGCTCAAGGGGGGTACCAACACCGGCAAGAGCAGCATCGCGGCGCGGAGTCTCGCGCGCATTGCCGACCGCATCTGGCCCGGCTGAACGCGGCCTTCGCCAGGTACGGCACCAGGTACATTGCCAGGTTCATCACAGCACAGCAGCGCGCCCCGGGGACCAGCAAGGTTCCCGGGGCGCGCTGTCTTGTGGTGCATCGTTTCCGGTGGCTGACCGGAATGTGTGGCCGGAACGTGTCAGGACACGCGTCAGGAGCGGTTGAGACGCCGGAGGAATCGCAGACCCAGCGCAATGAGCACCAGCGCGATGCCCAGCCAGCGCAGCCACTCCTGCCCCGTGCGCTGAGCCATGGTGAAGGCCACCACGCCCCCCACAATGAGCACGAGCCGAAGACGGAGAATCACCGCGCGATCAGCCCGCGTAGGCCGGAAGGCCGGCCGCCGATGCTTCCGCATCGGGAACGGTGATCACCAGGCGCAACAACGCCGTGGAGTACACCTTGCCCTGTGCATCGGTCTTGAGTGACAGCGTGCCACCGCCATCGAGCGCACCATGCAGCAGAAAGTTGAGCGCCCCGAGATTGGGCAACTCGAAGCGCACCACGTCACCCGTGATCTGGCCGGCGAAGTGCGCGGCCACGGCATCACGCGTCACGTAGCGATCGAGGATGGGATACCACGCCGGCTTGAGGGCAATGAGGCCCACGTTGGCGGTGTCTCCCTTGTCGCCGCTGCGGGCGTGGGCGATGTCCAGCAATCGAACCTGCATGCTCACTCCACGATGGTGACAGCGGTGGACACGGCGCGCTTGTCGAGCAGCGCGGGCCAGTAGGCCACGATTTCTTCAACCTTGGGGCGACCACCGGCAAAGCCGGTCACACTCGGCGGACCGTTGAGCACGAGTGGCGCAATCTCGCGCGTAAAGCGCTCGACGGCCGCGCGGTCGCTGCCACGCACGCCAATGCGATACTGCACTTCCGGCGCCTCACGTCCATCACCCGCCAACGGACCATGCGTGGCCGTGGCACCAACGAACTCGCTCAACACCTGATCGAACTTGAGACCGAGGTTGTCGAGACGCTCACGCAGTACGCGGTCGGCCAGCTGCGCCTTCTCCATGGCGTCGGGCCAGGAGTACACCAGCGTGCCCACGGCCTTGTAGCCCGAGCGATAGGCAATGGACACCTTGAGGAAGGGCGTCGGCGGCCCACCGGTGATACCGTGCACCCGCACCCGATTCTCACCGGCGTCTTCGAGACGGATGCTGGTGAAATCGGCCACCACGTCGGGCGTGATGTACGCGTTCGGATCGCCCATTTCGTACACCAGCTGCTCCGTCACGCTGGGCACACTCACGCGGCCGCCGGTGTTGGCGTGCTTGGTGATGACAAACGTGCCATCGGCCTGCGCCTCGGCAATGGGATAGCCGACGTTGGCCAGATCGGGGATGTTGCGCCAGTCGTGCAGGCAGTTGCCGCCCGAGCACTGCGCGCCACACTCGAGAATGTGGCCGGCCACAATTCCTGCCGCGAGCCGGTTCCAGTCGTCGGCGGCCCACCCGAACTCGTGACGCAGCGGCGCCATGGTGAGCGCGGTGTCGGTGCTGCGACCGGTGACCACGACGTTGGCGCCCTGCTGCAGCGCCTCCACGATTGGCGTAGAGCCGATGTACGCGTTGGCCGAGAGCACGCGGTCACGGATGTTCGCGAGCGGCTCGTTGGTGTCCATGTTGCGCAGCTCGTGACCCGCCGCGAGCAGCTCATCGAGGCGATCGAGAATGTCGTCGCCGGTGACCACGCCGATGCGAATCTTGCCACGCACGCCATGCTTGCTGGCCGCTTCGAGGACGGCGTCGGCGCAGGCCATCGGGTTCACCCCACCAGCGTTGGCAATGACCTTCACGCCGCGCTCGGCCACGGCCGGAAACACACTCTCCATCGCGCCAATGAAGTCCCGCGCGTATCCCATGCGGGGATCGCGCTCCTTCTGCTTCTGCACGATGGACATGGTGACTTCCGCGAGGTAGTCCAGCATCAGGTAGTCCACCTGACCGCCTTCCACCTGACGGCGGGGGGCTTCCAGCCAGTCCCCCCAGAATCCCTGTCCGCTGGCCACGCGCACGACGCGCGACCCGTTCTGTTGCGACTCCGACATCACGAAGCTCCGAAGGTGGGCATGGGCGGCAGCACAAAGGCGCCAAGGTGCGGTCCGTGATTCTGGCTGGCCGCGCGCAGCGCGAGCGCCAACAGATCCCGCGTATCTTCCGGGTACACGATGGCGTCGACAAAGCCGCGCGCCGCCGCGTACCGCGCATCGAGCTGGGTTTCGTAGTCCGCGCGCATCTGTTCAACCGCTTCCAGCACTTCCGGCGCCGGCGTGGTACCGGCCTTCTTGGCCGCGTCGAGCGCCGGACCGTGCACGGCCTGTACAGCGGCTTCGCCTTCCATCACGGCCATGCGACCCGTGGGCCACGACAGGATGAAGTCGGGATCGAAGCCCTGCCCGGCCATGGCATAGTAGCCCGCGCCGCTGGCGTGGTTGACCGTGAGCACGATTTTGGGGACGCGGGCGCAGGCCATGGCCTCCACGAAATGTGCGCCCGCGCGAATGATGCCTTCGTGCTCCGCGTCCGGCCCGACCATGAAGCCCGACACGTCCTGCACAAAGAGCAACGGGATGCCCTGCTTGTCGCAGCGCTCGATGAAGTAGGCCACCTTCTCGGCGCTTTCGGCGTAGATGATGCCGCCGAAACGCGGACGTTCACCGGGCCGTCCCTTGATGAGGCCACGCTGATTGGCGATCACGCCAACGGGGATGCCTTCGATGCGCGCATCGCCGCAGATCATCTCCTTGGCGAGGTTGGGCTGGAACTCGTCAAGTTTGCCCTCGTCGAGCACCGCGCGCAGCAGCGCGTGCATGTCGTAGGACATGCGGTGATCGGCGGGCAGCAGGTCATAGAGTGACGTGGGCGGTTCGGCAGGCGGGCGCCACGCCGAGGCCACCGCGCGCGACGGCGCGGGCAGTCGGGACACCAGCTCACGCAGCTTGTCGAGGCAGGCCGGATCGTCGTCGAGCGCATAGTGCGCCACACCCGAGACTTCGGTGTGTGTCACGGCGCCGCCGAGCGTTTCGCCATCCACGGTCTGCCCCGTGGCGCCCTTCACAAGATTCGGGCCGCCGAGGCCCATGAAGGACGTGCCCTTCACCATCAGGATGACATCGCTGAGCGCCGGCAGATATGCACCGCCCGCCACACACTGTCCCATCACGGCCGCGAACTGCGGAATGCGCAGATACCGGCGCATGATGGAGTTGTAGTAGAAAATGCGGGCCGCGCCGTACTGTCCCGGAAACACGCCGCCCTGATAGGGCAGATTCACGCCCGCCGAGTCGACGAGGTAAATGATCGGGATGCGGCAGCGCATCGCCACTTCCTGGGCGCGCAGCGTCTTCGTGATGGTCTCGGGCCACCACGAACCGGCCTTCACGGTGGCATCGTTGGCCACCACGACCACTTCCCGACCTTCAACCACGGCAATGCCCGTGATGACGCCGGCGCCAGGCGCCTGCCCATCATACTTGTCGTGGGCCACCAGCAGGCCGATCTCGAGGAAGGGCGTGTTGGGATCGCGCAAACGGTCCACACGCTCGCGCGCCGTCAGTTTGCCGCGCTTGTGCTCCTTCGCAATCTTGTCCGGTCCCCCACCCAAACGCAGGCGGGCCTCCAACTCGCGGATTTCGTCGGCGAGTTCACGCAGGCGACCGCTCATGCGTCCTGCTGCTGGCGCGACGCGAACCACTCACGGATGTAGTCCACGAGTTCCTGCGTGCTGGTACCGGGGCCGAAGAGGCGCGCCACCCCCTGCGCCTGCAACTGGTCCATGTCCTCCTTCGGGATGATACCGCCGCCCGTGAGCAGGATGTCGTCGCGTCCTTCCTCCACGAGCAGGTCGCGTACCCGAGGGAACAGCGTCATGTGCGCGCCGGAGAGAATCGACAGGCCCACGACATCTACGTCTTCCTGAACGGCGGCCGTGGCGATCATCTCGGGGGTCTGGTGCAAGCCGGTATAGATCACTTCCATGCCGGCGTCGCGGAGCGCGGCGGCCACGACCTTGGCGCCACGATCGTGTCCATCAAGGCCGGGCTTGGCGACCAGCACGCGAATTGGTCGAGTCATCGGATCGGAGGAGCAGGAGGAAAAAGTCGGCGCCCGGCGGCCTGGGCCACTCCGGGACAGCCTTGAACTTACCTAGTGGTCTTTACGCGCCACCAGCATCATCTCGCTGGATCGGCGGGTGAGCGGCTTGGCGCTCCAGGCGTCGTAGGCGGCTTCCACCACCAGCCCCACGTCCCGGAGGCGATGCGCCAGCTCGGACGCCGTGTACAGGCGAATGCGGTGCGAGCGCTCACCATGTCCCTTGGGGCCACGCCAGGTGGACGTGATGTCGAGGAAACCCGAGAGCGGATCGAAGCGACGCTCCTGACCGAACACCGTGCCGTCGGCCGAGGACCACCAGTCGCGCGAGAGGAACTTGGCCATCACGCCGTCACGCGCCCCGCCGTGCCACACCAGCATTCCGCCCGGCTTGAGCACCCGGGCAAACTCTTCGAGCACCGTGAGGTCATCGTTCGGATCGTCAAAAAATCCGAACGAGGTAAAGAGGTTGACCACGGCATCGAAGCGGCCGCTCCAGCGCGCCGGGAGACGGCGCATGTCCCCCTGGGTGTACCGCAACTGCTTCCCGGTTCCCCGGCGCCGTGCAACCTCCAGCAGGTCCTCGGAGTAGTCGAGGCCGTCCACATCAAAGCCGGCTTCCGCCAGGAGATGCGCGTGACGACCCTGCCCGCAGGGACAATCGAGCACCCGCGCGCCTGACGGCAGCGCGAGCACGTCGATGAGGCGTGCGACCTCATGGCGGTCCTGCACGAGATCGAACAGCGGCTCGTACTCGTGCAGGTACTGCGCGTCGAACTGCGTCGCCCACCACGGCGCCGCGGCGGTTGCCCCGCCAGCCTTGGCTTTGCGAGCCGGGCTCAGAAGAACACCGGTTCGCGATAGGCGCCGAACACATCCTCGAGGGCGGCGCGAATCTCGTACAGCGTGCAGTAGGAGCGCGCGCAGTCGAGAATGCGCGGTACCACGTTCTCGCTGCCACGCGCAGCCTGACGCAGTGCGTCGAGATTGCGCTCGCAAAGGGCGTTGTCGCGTCCGGCACGCATGGCTGCCATCTTGGCGCGCTGCTCGGTCTCCGCCTCCTCACCGATGCGGAGAATCGGAATGGTGAGTTCCTCTTCCTCGGTGACGAATTCGTTGACACCCACCACCAGCTTGCGGCGCTGCTCGATTTCCCACTGCTGCCGCGCTGCACTTTCGGCGATACGCTTCTGGAACCAGCCGTCTTCGAGGCCCTTCACCACACCGCCGATGTCGGCAATCTGTGCGAAGAGGTCTTCGGCTTCACGCTCCAACTGATCGGTGAGCGCTTCCACGTAGTACGAGCCGCCGAGCGGATCCATGACATTCGGCACGCCCGTCTCGTACGCGAGAATCTGCTGCGTGCGCAGCGCCACCTGCACCGCCGCCTCGGTGGGCAGCGACAATGTTTCGTCCATCGAGTTGGTGTGCAGCGACTGCGTGCCACCCAGCACGGCGGCCAGCGCCTGATAGGCCACGCGCACCGTGTTGTTCATGGGCTGCTGCGCCGTGAGCGTCACACCCGCGGTCTGCGAGTGGAAGCGCATCATCCACGAGCGCGGATTCTTGGCGCCGTAGCGCTCCTTGAGGTGACGCGCCCAGATGCGACGCGCGGCGCGCAGCTTGGCAATTTCCTCGAAGAAGTCGTTGTGGATGTCCCAGAAGAACGAAAGGCGCGGCGCAAAGTCATCGACATCGAGGCCTCGCGCGATGCCACGCTCCACGTAGGTGAAGCCGTCCGCCAGCGTGAACGCGAGTTCCTGCGCAGCCGTCGAACCGGCCTCGCGAATGTGGTAGCCCGAGATCGAGATGGTGTTCCAGTTGGGCGCGTGCTGCGCACACCACTCGAAGCCGTCCACGATCAGACGCAGCGCCGGCTCGATGGGGAAGCACCACGCGTGCTGCGCCATGTACTCCTTGAGGATGTCATTCTGCACCGTCCCCTGGAGCTTGTCCGCACTCACACCCTGCTTCTCGGCCGCCGCGATGTAGAAGCACAGCAGAATGATTGCGGGCCCGTTGATCGTCATGCTGGTGGACACCTTGTCGAGCGGAATGCCCTCGAACAGGGTCTCCATGTCCGCCAACGACGAAATGGCCACGCCACACTTGCCGACCTCGCCTTCCGAGCGCGGATGGTCGCTGTCGTAGCCCATCAGCGTCGGGAAGTCGAAGGCCACCGACAACCCGGTCTGGCCCTGCGAGAGCAGGAACTTGTAGCGCTGGTTGGTTTCGCGGGCCGTGCCGAAGCCGGCAAACTGGCGCATGGTCCAGAGCTTGCCGCGATACCCGGTGGGGTGAATGCCGCGGGTGAACGGCCACTGCCCCGGCACCTCGAAGGCGCTACCGGCCGAGTCGGCCAGGTCGAGCGCCGTGTAAAGCGGCGGCACTTCGACGGCCGAGTTCGTGAAGGCCACATCGCGCTTGCGTCCGCCGTCATACTGCTGTCGCCAGCGGGTCACCTCGGCGCGCAGGGACTCGAGCTCGTCCTGCTGCTGTCGCACTACGTCTTCGAGTTCGCGAATCGTCGTCATGCGCTCATCCGTGCTGTAGCGGCGCAAAGCTCGCGCCGGTGAGTAGCTCTTCACTGCGCGCCCGCAAGGCATCCGCCACTGCGAACGGAACCAACGTCCCTGCTTCCAGCCCATCGAGCTGGTCATCGATCCACGCCAGCGTCCCGGCATCGCGCCAGAGGCGTTGACGCACCTGCTGCTCCACCACTTCCATGACGCGTTCCCGCAGGCGGGCTCGCCGACGTGAGCGCAGCTCGCCGCTGCGTTCAAGATAGCGGAAATGCCGATCGAGAGCGTCCGCGATCTCCGTGATGCCTTCCTGCTGTGCAGCAATGCTGCGCAGCACCGGCGGCGTCCAGTGATCGGTGGGCTCCCCCTGCGCCGCGGCCCGGGCTGCACGGGCCGGATTCATGGCGTCGCGCAGCGCATCCCGGTCCGGGGCGCTCCGTAGGTCTACGCCGTGGTGCGCCGGGACGTTCTGCAGCGCCGCCCCCGCGCGAAGCCCGAGCATGAGCTCGATATCGTTGCGCAGCCGATCCGCACCCGGCCGGTCCGCCTTGTTCACAGTGTATACGTCGGCGATTTCCATGACCCCGGCCTTGAGGGTCTGAATGGAGTCACCCGACTCCGGAACCAGCACCACCAGCGTGGAGTCGGCGGCGCGGGCCACATCAAGTTCGCTCTGACCCACGCCCACCGTCTCGATGAGGATGACGTCCATGCCAAAGCCATCGAGCACGTCGCAGACCTCACGCGTGGCCGTGGCCAGGCCGCCCAGCGAGCCGCGCGTGGCCATGGAGCGAATGAAAACGCCCGGATCGAGCGCCACTTCCTCCATGCGGATGCGATCGCCCAGCAGCGCGCCGCCGGTGAATGGTGAGGTGGGGTCGACGGCCACAATGCCGACGCGCTTGCCCTGCTCGCGGTAGAGACGCGCGAGTCGCGTGGTGAGCGTGCTCTTGCCCGCGCCTGGCGGTCCGGTAATGCCGATGCGACGCGCGCGACCCAGCAAGGCGTGCTGGGCGGCCAGCACCTGCTCAAAGCCAGGGCGATGGTTCTCGACAATGCTCACGGCGCGTGCAAGCGCGGCCGGCTTGCCAGCACGGAACTGTTCCAGCAGGCGGCCCAGCGCCGATTCCGTGGACGCGGCGGTGGTGCTACTCGCTGCTGTCGTCATGCTCATCCCGAATGTCTCCGACCAGCTCTTCCAGGAGGTCCTCCAGTGTCACCAACCCGATGACCGTCGCCTCCTCACGAACAATCGCCAATTGGCGCCGCGAGCGCAGCAGCTCGAAGAGCAGATCTTTCGCCGGCTTGTCACCCGTGGTGAATGGCACCGGTCGCACCACAGGCCACGACTCACCCCGCCGACGAAACACGTCGAACACGTGGATCATGCCCACCACCTGGTCGGGCTGCTCGCGGTACACGGGCACGCGGCTGTAGCCGGCCGTCGCCACCTCACGCGCCACTTCGGCCGCACTGAGGCCGTCGCGCAGCATGAACATGTCCTTGCGTGGTGTCATGACGTCGCGCACGACCTTGTCGCCGAACTGCACCACGCCGGAAATGATCGCGAGCTCTTCGGTGTTGCCGATGTCGGCGAACGCCCCGTCCCGCAGCAGCTCCTCGAGGCCATCGCGCATGTCGGCTTCACTGCCCACCGGCACCGGTCGGGCCACCTTGCCGCGCACCGCGTGCGAGATGACGTGAAACGGCGTGAGCATGAGATCCACGACGCGCAGAATGGGGACCGTGACGGGCACGAGCGATGCCGCCCATCGGCGCGCCAACGCACGGGGCAGCGCCTGCCCCAGCACGAGCAGCAAGAGCAAAAAGAGCAGCACGCGCGCGAGAAACCCCCAGGCCTGCAGCCCGTAGGCCATGGCCAGCCACGCGCCGGTTGCAAATACCACCAGCATCATGGCGGTACCTGCGGCATGCACCAGTCGCATCGGGCGTTCGAGGTAGCGCGCCATCACGCCCACCCCACCAGTGCGGTGCTCGATCCAGTGCCGGAGCCAGAGGCGACTCACGGCGCGCACGGACGAGGCGGACAGCGTAAGCAGCGCCACCAGCGACACGGCAAGCGCCAGCACGAGCGCCGTCATGCTCCACGCTCCGTGTTCTCGCCGCTGTCGTCCGGTCGCTCCATCCGCTCGAGAAACACCCGCTCGATCTTTCGACGCACCACCCGCTCCACGATCACGCGGAAGGGGCCGATGGTCAGTGTCTCACCGGCGCGAGGCACCCGGCCGAGCAGCTCCAGCACCAGGCCGCCCACGGTGGACACATCGTCGCGCGTGAAGTCGTGCTGCAACGCGTCCGACAAGTCGTCAAGCGTGAGTCGACCCGTCACCCAGTAGCGCTGATCATCCTCGTTTTCAATCAGACGTTCTTCATCGTCGTATTCGTCGCGAATCTCGCCGACGAGCTCTTCGAGCACATCTTCGATGGTCACCAGCCCGGCCGTGCCACCATACTCGTCGGCCACGATGGCAATGTGCCGGCCCGCCTGTCGGAACTCGCGCAGCAGATCGGCGATGCGCTTGGAGGCCGGAATGAACACGGGGGGACGCATGAGCGTCGGCCACCCGCCCTCGGGCTCTTCATCGGCCAGCACAGACGGCAGCAGATCCTTGACGTACAGGATACCAACGATCTCATCGATGGTTTCTTCGTATACCGGCACACGCGAGTGCTGGATGCTGCGTACCCGATCCACCATCTCGGACCACGGCGTCTCGCGCTCGATGCCCAGCATGTCCACCCGCGGCACCATCACTTCTTCCGCGGTGGTCTCGCCAAACTCGAAGACGCCAAGCAGGAGATCGCGCTCGTCGCCGCTCACGTCGGGCTCGCTGGTGACCACATCGCGGAATTGTGCGGCGGCTTCATCGCGTCGCTCCTGCGTGGCCTCCGCTTCGGTCACGACCTCGGCAACGAGCCGGTCCACCCAGTTCCCCAGTGCCACCACGGGCGCAAAGAGGCGCTCGATGAGCGCCGTGAAGCCGCGCAGTCGTGTGGCGGCATTGTCGCCCATGGCGTCGCCGGCCACACGCGCCACGCTCTCCGCCACCAGCACCGTCAGCAGGCCCAGCCCCACCAGCGCCACGCCCTTGGTTGCACTGGCTTCGTCGGCAAGGTCGAGTGCCACTGCCAATCCGCAGCCCGCAGCCAGGTGACCCAGCACACGGGCAAAGGCCAGGGCCCGGTGCGTCTGCTCACGACCCGACACGGCGCGACTCACGCCCGGAGACGGCGGGTCATAGTTGCTGCGATCGGGTACCGCCGACGGCAGCGGAGACTCGGCAAACAGCGCGCCATCCGCGACCGCCGCCAACGCGGCGAGGGTGGCACCCGCTGCTGCCAGTCCCCACGCGAGACTACTCATGCGCCAGGGGTCGGCGTGATCCAGAAGCGTTGCAGCAATTGCTCCTGGCGTCGCCACATTGGCGACGAGGTCCGGCGTTCGTCTTCCGGGTGTTCGAATCCGCAGGCGTGCAGCGTACCGTGCACCACAAGGCGCGCGAGTTCTTCACGTACGCCTACGCCATGGCTCTTGGCCTGCGCGCGCGCGACATCCGGGCAGATGTAGATGTCGCCCGTGACGCCGTTCACCGGGTCGGTGCCCAGCGCAAACGTGATGACATCGGTGGGACCTGAATGCCCGAGGTGCCGCTTGTTGAGCGTCGCCATGCGCCGCGACGTGACGAAGGTGACGGACAACATGGCCTTCGGTACACGCAGCGCACGAAGCACCGACAGGGACAGCGCCTCGAGACGCGCGGTAGCCACCGGCAGTCGCACACCGTCGAGGCTGATGTCCACCACCCGTGTCGGCGGTGCCGCGCGCCGAACCGCCGGGCTCATCCGCCCCCCGCGGCGTCTTCGTTGTACGCGCGGATGATGTCTCGCACCAGCCGGTGTCGTACGACGTCGGCCTCATTGAAATAGTGAAACGCGATGCCCTCGATGCCATGAAGGATGCGCTCCACCTGCATGAGCCCCGAGTCTTCGCGTCGGGGCAGGTCCACCTGCGTCTTGTCGCCGGTGATGACGATCTTGGAATTCACACCAAGACGCGTGAGGAACATCTTCATCTGCATGCCGGTGGCGTTCTGCGCTTCGTCCAGGATGACGAAGGAGTCGCCGAGCGTGCGGCCGCGCATGAACGCCAGTGGAGCCACTTCGATGGTGCGCGACTCGATGAGCTTCTGAATGCGCTCGAAGGGAATGAGGTCGTCGAGTGCGTCGTAGAGCGGCCGCAGATACGGGTCGACCTTGGCCTGCATATCACCCGGCAGAAAGCCCAGGCTCTCACCGGCCTCCACCGCGGGACGAGCCAGCACGATGCGCCGCACGCGCTTGCGCATGAGGGCGTCAACAGCTGCTGCCACGGCAAGATAGGTCTTGCCGGTACCAGCAGGTCCGATACCAACCACGATGTCGTGCTCGGCAATCTTGCGCAGATACTCGGCCTGCCCCGGCGTCTTGGCCTGCACACCGCGCCGCGCTCCCGGCAACACGAGCGCACCGGACACGGCACCCGGCGTATCGGCCGGCCGCTCGCTGAGCGCGAGACGCAGCACGTCATCAGCGCTGACCGTGTGCCCGTCACGCACGAGGGTCACGAGGGCGGCCGCGACGGCTTCCGCCTTGGCCACCGCGTCGGCTTCGCCGGTGAGCGAGAGATGATCACCGCGCAGGGCCACGCGTGCACCGGTGGCGCGACCCAGCTCCACGAGATTGCCATCGTTGACCCCGGCCAGCATCTGCAGGTCGGCGCCCTCCACCGTTACGCGGGCCGTGGTGATGTCGCCGCGCTCCCCCCGTGGGTCACTCACGCTGTCGTCTCCGCTGCCGACCTTTCCGATGCTTCGCGCACGGCAATGTGCAGTTCGGCCAGGTCGTCGGCCGGCACCGCGACCGGCGCGCCTTCGAACAGCGAACGCGCGGCCGTGGTCTTCGGGAACGCAATCACGTCGCGCAGCGACGGAGCGCCGGAGAGCAGCATGGCGATACGGTCAAACCCGAACGCGATGCCACCGTGCGGCGGAGCACCGGCGCGCAGACCCTCGAGCAGGAAGCCAAAGCGCCGCTCCTGCTCGGCCACGTCGCCAATACCCAGCAGCCCGAACATGCGGGACTGCACGGCCGGATCACTGGTGCGGATGCTGCCGCCACCCAGCTCGGTGCCGTTCAACACCACGTCATAGGCCAAGGCGCGCCAGCGCGCGGGCTCGTCGGGGTGCGCCGCCATGTCCTCGGGATGCGGCGCCGTGAACGGGTGATGCACCGCGGCCAGCGCGCCGCTGTCCGGATCCTGCTCGAACATCGGGAAGTCCATCACGATGAGGAATCGCTGCGCCGTCTCGTCAACCAGTTCGAGGCGGCGCGCGCATTCCTGACGCACGCGATCGAGCGCGGGGCTGCTGATGCGATCAGGGGCCGCAACAAACAACGCGAGATCGCCATCGGCCAGGCCGAGTGCCGTCTTTGCGTCATCGGTGAGGAACTTGGCCACGGGTCCGTCATAGGCACCATCGGCGCGGCGCAGACGAAGCAGGCCCCCTGCCCCGGCGCCCTTGGCGAGCGCTTCCAGTTCGTCCACCTGCTTGCGACTCCACGCCGCGCCGCCGGGCACGATCAACCCGCGGACGCGATGGCCAGCGGCCAGCGCCGTACGCGTCACGGCAAAATCGAGCGGGGCAAAAATGGCGCTGACATCGCGCAGCCTGAGGTCGTAGCGCAGGTCCGGACGGTCGCAGCCGTAATACTCCATCGCATCGGCATAGCTCATGCGCTCGAAATGCGCGGGAATTTCATGCCCGGCCTCGCGCCACAAGGACCCAATGAGCCCCTCGGCCAGCGCCAGAATGTCTTCCCGCTCCACGAACGAGGCTTCGATGTCGATCTGTGTAAACTCCGGCTGACGATCGGCTCGCAGGTCCTCATCGCGGAAGCAGCGTGCGATCTGGAAGTAGCGATCGTAGCCGCAGCACATGAACAGCTGCTTGTAGATCTGCGGCGACTGCGGCAGCGCGTAGAACTCACCCGGATGCACGCGGCTCGGTACGAGATAGTCGCGCGCACCCTCCGGTGTGGGCTTGGTGAGAATGGGCGTTTCGAGTTCGAGATATCCCCGGTCGCTCAGATAGCGCCGCGTCACCTGCATGAGGCGATGCCGCAGCACGAGGTTGGCCTGCAGCTCCGGACGACGCAGGTCGAGGTAGCGATGTCTGAGGCGCAGCTCCTCGGCCGGCATCTTTTCGCCGCGTCCGCGGGCCACCGGCAGCGCCGGGGTCACAGCGGGTCCAACGATGCGCAGCGCCGTCACGCGTACCTCGATCTCACCCGTCGGCATCTCGGGATTGACACGATCGGTCTCGCGTGCGATCACCTGCCCTTCGATCAGCACCACTGACTCGACGCCAACGGCTGCGGCCTGCGCCTGCACCTCGGCCGAGGTCCAGGCCGGTCCAAACGCCAACTGCACCAATCCGGTCCGATCGCGCAGGTCGATGAATACCAGCCCTCCGAGATCGCGACTGCGATGCACCCATCCTCCCAAGCGGACCGTGCGCCCCACATCACTGCGACGCAGCAGGCCGCAGGGATCCGAACGCAGCGAGGTGGCAAGGACGGAAGGCTCCGAGGCGGACGACATCGAGACGAGTACTCCGGATGTGGAATGGGTGGGGCAGAAAACGGCGACCAGGCAGACGCCCGGACCAGCCTGGTCCCGAGACGTCTCTGCAAGACGCAAACGATGGAAGCTACTCGGCTTACAGCATCGTTGGTAGCAGAGCGCAGCGATCGAGCGCGTGTGACCGGGCCGCCCCAAACCGGCCGCTTTCGCTTGACCGGTGCTCCGGGCGGCGTTTAGGATCCGCCATGCGCCGCGTGCTCGTAGGCGGGCTTGCTGCGTTGCTGTGGTCGTCTGTTGGCCGCGCGCAGGGAGTACCCGCGCGTGATCTGTGGGAATTTCCGCTGGGGGCTCTGTTTGAGCCGCCGGCCTTGGCTGTCGAGCCCGGCGCCGGGCTGTGGAACCCGGCCACCATGTCCCTGTCGGCCGATGCGCGCTTCAAATTCGGCGTGGCTTCGCTGTCGGCGGGTGCGGCACAAAGCGTCGATGGCCAGTTGCTCAGCGGGGCGTGGCGTCGCCCTTCGGGGGTGACCTGGGGGCTGTCGGTGGCGCGCGCTGCCGTGGCTGGGCTCGTTCGCACCGATTCCGACCCGCAGAGCCTCGGTGACATTCCCTACCAGACCACGCTGGTGAGCCTGTCTGCTGCCCGGCAGATTGTGCCCCACCTCACGGCTGGTGTCGCCGTGCGCTGGCGCCACGGTCGGGCCGACCAGGTTGGCGGCGATGCCGTCGCGGCGGATGTTGGCGCGGTGCTGCATGACCTGCCGTTCCGCCACGCCCGCGTAGCGGCCTCCAGCTTTCTCTGGCGCCCGGGACGGGAAATCACCGACCGCCCGGCCGTGTTGTTGGCGGCAGATTTCCGCGTAGTGGGCCCGAGCGACACGCGCGAGCTGCGCCTCGGTGTCGCGCAGCAGGCCGTCAATCGCGGAGCGCGGGAACGGGGGCCCTTCGTGTCGGCCCGGCTCGATCGGCTTGAGGCTCGCGCTCAGTTTCTGCGTGTGTCCGCCGGGGCGCGGACCATCTCCCGTGTGCGCTCAGGTCTGGCGCTGCACTATGCGCGCTATACCGTCGGTGTGGCGCGGGAGGAAGGACTCTCCGGCCTCGGACCGGTGTATCAGTTCACGCTCAGTTCGCTGGTCCGCTAGCCACGTTCTGCCAGGCTCCCGTGTCTGCCCCGTCGGCTCGCGCCGTGAGGCAACCGCCCATTCTACGCGTCATGACCACCTCTGCGATCGTTTCCGACTCCCGTCCCGATTTGCTCGACCTCGAGCCTGACGCCGCGCTATCGGTGTTGCGCGCGTGGTTCGCCGAGCGCGGCGAGCCGGCCTATCGCGCCACGCAGGTGCTGGGTCGATTGTGGCAGAAACCGGTGGCGGCGTTTGCCGAGATGAGCGAGCTGCCCATGGCACTGCGTGATGCACTCGACGCGTCGTTCCGGCTGACCAATCTCGAACTGGCCACGCAGCAAACGTCCAAGGACGGAACGCGCAAGTTTCTCTTCCGACTTGAAGACGGGCAGTTCATCGAAACCGTGGCCATCCCCGATGGCGACCGCCTCACCTTCTGCATCTCGTCGCAGGCTGGCTGCGCGCTGCAGTGCGCGTTCTGTGCCACGGGCGCCATGGGGTTTCAGCGCAATCTCCGTCCCTCGGAGATTGCCGGTCAGGTGCGGGCGCTGCGCATGCTGGAACCGCCGCTCATTCCAACGAACATCGTGTTCATGGGCATGGGCGAGCCCTTGATGAACTGGAAGGCGGTGAGTCCCACGCTCACGTTGCTCAACGATCCCCGGGCATTGGGCATCGGCGCGCGTCACATCACCATCTCCACGGTGGGTGTGCTGCCTGGCATTCAGGCGCTTGCCGAACGTCCGGAACAGTTTCGACTTGCCATCTCCATCCATGCGCCCAGCGATGAGCTCCGTCGCTCGCTCATGCCGGTCAACATCAAGTATCCGCTCGCGGACGTGATTGATGCCGCCAAGGCTTTTGACCGCCGCGTGACCTTCGAGTACGTCATGCTGGGTGGCGTGAACGATCAGCCGGAGCACGCCGCGCAGCTCGGGCAACTCGCGCGCGAGTGCCGGGCTTTCGTGAACCTCATTCCGCTGCACCCGGGTGGGAGCATGGGCTTCGTGCCCACGGCGCAGCCCGTCATCGCGTCGTTCGCACGTGCGCTGCGTGATCGTGGTGTGGAGACGGCGGTGCGCCGAAGCCGCGGCCTCGACATCGCCGCGGCTTGTGGTCAACTACGGACGGAGCGTGTCGGCCGGCGGCTGCCAGTCACGCCCCAGCACGACGGTGAGGTCCACGTAGCGCAGTGAGTCAACGGACGCCGCAGTCACGCGTCCGACCCCGAGGGCGCGCTGCAGCCTGACACCAAGTGTGCTGTCGCGTCCATGCACCACGACCTCACTGCTGTCGCGTGTCGGGCCGCGGTCGCTGTCGAAGTCCACGACATCGTAGCCCATGCTGCGCAGATAGAACGTGGCCCGCCGCGCGAGACCACGCACCCCGGTGGCGTTGAGCACGCGCACCGTGACCCGCTGATCGCGCGGGGCCATGGCCAGGGTATCGGGCTCTGCCGGCGTGAGCACAGGCTGACCACTCGCGTCGAGCGCGGGCAGCGCGCGACCGCGAGATGTGCTCCACCAGGCAGCCAGCGAGCCCAACACCACCACCGCGACCAAACCTGCGGCCGCCCAGCGTTTGGCCCCCGCGCTCAGCACACGCTGTTCCACAGCGCCACGGTTGGCGCGTGCAAGGTCTTGCCTTCGCGCAGCGTCCACTCGAGACGCAGACGCACCACCTGGCGAAAGGTGTCATCAAAGGCGCTCGCCACACGGTCCGCCAGATACGCGCGATCGGCCTGCATGAACGCGCGGCCGGGCTCGAGGAAATCGGCCATGTACAGCGCACGTCCCGTACGGGTCCACTCGGCATGCCCCACAGTGTGCCAGCGTACGGCGCTCAGCACCGCAGCACGCGACTCCCCCTCGCGCGCGAGTTGATCGGCCGCCGCCGGCCCATGCAGCAGGCCCACGGGACTCGCCGCATCGCCGGTGGCGCGGCGCAGCACCTCTTCCGTCGCATCCCGGAGCGCATCGTGCCAGCGCCCCGCGTCAAGCCACGCCTGGTGCTCATCGGCGGGCAGTGACATCTCGCGGCTCCAGCGTTCGAGCAGCGCGACCACCCGCGCGATGTGCGCGTGACGTTTCGGGGAGACCACCGCCCAGTCTGGCAGTGCGACGTCGGACATCAGCGGTTCAGTCAGTCCCCGTGAGATCACGACGCGTGCGGCAGTTCATCCATCGCCGCCCGCATCGATGCGGCCAGCGCGATGGCCGAGTCCACGGACTCACCCGCGGCGCGCACCAGCGCACTGCCCACCACCACCCCATCGCCGAGTCGCGCCGCCTCGCGCGCCTGTTCCGGCGTGGAGATGCCGAAGCCGATGCACAGCGGCAACGTGGTGGACGCGCGCAGACGCGCCACCGTTTCCGGCAGGTCGTCCGCCAGCGCTGCGCGTTCGCCTGTCACGCCGAGTCGGCTGATGAGATACACAAACCCACCGCCGTGCCGGCCGATTTCTTCCATGCGGGGCGCGGGTGTCGTTGGCGCCACCAGTCGCACAAAGTCGAGGCCACTGGCACCGAACCACGCCTCGCGCGACGGGTCAGCGCCGACAGGCAGATCGGTGACCAGCACGCCGTCCACGCCGGCTTCGCGCGCACGTTGCAGCACGCCGTCGCCGCCCGCCAACAGCGGATTGAGATAGCTGAACAGCACCACAGGAATGTCCAGCGCCGCTTCGCGAATGAGATCGAAGGTGCCGGCCAACGTCATGCCCTGATCGAGCGCGATCTGCGAACTGCGCTGAATGACCGGACCGTCGGCCATGGGATCCGAGAACGGCACGCCGACTTCCAGCACATCCGCGCCAGCTGCGGCGAGTCCAAGCCAGAGACGAATGCTTTCCGATGGCGACGGATGGCCGGCGGTGACATAACAGACGAGGGCCTTGCGGCCCGACGCGGCCAGCGAGGCAAAGCGCGCCTGAAGCCGCGAGGTCACGGGCGAAGTGGCAGTGGTCACGAGAGGGGAGGCAGAGGACACGGTTCAGATTTCCGGCAGGGTGTGCTGACTGATGGTGCCGACATCCTTGTCGCCGCGCCCACTCAGACAGAGCAGTACCGGTTCATCCTCCTTCCAACGTCCGGCTTCGCGCTCAATCCATGCCATCGCGTGCGCCGTCTCGAGTGCCGGAATGATGCCCTCCAGTCGGCTCAGCAGCGCGACACCACGCAGCGCTTCGTCGTCGGTGACCGAGACATACTCCGCGCGGCCGCTGTCGTGCAGCCAGGCGTGCTCCGGTCCGACGCCCGGATAGTCGAGGCCCGCAGAAATCGAATGGGCCGGATGCACCTGCCCATTGGCATCCTGCAGCAGATAGCTCAGTGAACCATGCAGCACGCCAGGCGCCCCCTTGCTGATGGACGCGCTGTGTCGATCCGTGCTCAAGCCTTCACCCGCGGCCTCCACACCCACGAGATGCACGGAGGCATCGTCGACAAACCCGGCAAACATGCCCATGGCGTTGGAGCCTCCACCCACACAGGCCACGACCGTATGCGGCAGACGCCCCGCCTTCTCCAGCATCTGCGCACGCGCCTCGATGCCGATAACCGACTGGAACTCCCGCACCATGCGCGGATACGGCGCCGGGCCGACCACCGAGCCGATGATGTAGTGGCTGTCGTTGACGGTGGTCACCCAATCGCGAATGGCTTCCGTGGTGGCGTCCTTGAGGGTCCGCGTACCCGACGTGACGGGGATGACCGTGGCTCCCATGAGTCGCATGCGGAAGACGTTGAGCGCCTGGCGCTGCATGTCTTCTTCGCCCATGTACACCACACACTCGAGACCGAAGCGCGCGCAGATCGTGGCCGTCGCCACGCCATGCTGGCCGGCGCCGGTTTCGGCGATGATGCGCCGCTTGCCCATGCGACGGGCGAGCAGCGCCTGCCCCACGGTGTTGTTGATCTTGTGCGCGCCCGTGTGATTGAGGTCCTCACGCTTGAGCCACACCGGCGCACCAACGCGCGCACTCAGGCGCGGCGCGTAGGTAAGCTGCGTGGGGCGACCCACGTATTCGCGTAGCAGGTGATCCAGCTCCTGCTGAAAGGTGGCGTCGCGTCGCGCCGCTTCGAACGCAGCTTCCAGCGTATCGAGTGCGGGAATCAGCGTCTCTGGCACGTAGCGCCCGCCGTAGGGTCCGAATCGCCCGGTGTCAGACACCGTCGCGGCCATCGTCATGGTGCAGTCTCCGCAGCGCCGTGCGCTGCCTGAACGAAATGATGCACGAGCGTCGCGTCTTTTTCACCGGGCGCGCGCTCCACACCGGAAGATACGTCAACCACGGTGGGGGACAGCAATTGGACCGCGGCCGCGACGTTGCGCGGATTGAGGCCGCCGGCCAGCACCAGGGTGGCGGCAGGATGCCGTTCGCGCCACGCCCCGACCGCATCGGCCAGTCCGGACCAGTCCAGCGCCACACCCGTGCCACCCAACTGGCCCACAACCAACGCGTCCAGCACCAGCGCGCCGGCCTCAGCGGTCCACTCGTCAACGTCTGTCGGCAGACTGCTGCCCGACACACGCGCTACGGGCCACACGGTGCACGCAGTTTCCCTCTGCAACCAGGCAATCTGTTCGACACTGGGCGCATGATGCAGTTGCACGATGTCGAGATCCAGCGCAGCGGCCATACGCACGATGTCGGCGTCCGTCTGTTGACCGAACACTGCGGCCCGCTGGATGCCAGCACGACGCGGGCCGAGCACGGCGGCCGCCTGCTCGAGGCTCACGAGACGCGGTCCACCGGCGAGAATGGTGCCGAGATAGGCGGCCCCGGCCGCCTCAGCCACAGCGGCGTCGTCCGGCCGCACGAGACCGCAGATCTTCACCGCCACGCGGTGTGCGGTCACGGCGCGGCCGGTCGGGCGCGACGCGGAATGCTGGCGAGTGCCCGCACGTCGTCGCTGGGCGATGCGGAGGCGGAGATGGCACTACCCACGAGCAGCGCATCGGCACCCGCATCCGCGGCGGGCTGGGCGTCGGCCGGCGAGCGCATGCCGCTTTCCGCCACGGCCACGATGTGCGGCGGCATTTGGCGAATGACACGCGGCGCGGTGGCGGGGTCGATGACCAGGGTCTCGAGATTGCGGTTGTTGACACCGATGACCGGCGCGTGCACCGCCAGCGCGCGTTCCAGTTCGGCCTCGTCCCGCACTTCCACGAGCAGGGCGAGCCCGGCCTCCTGCGCCGCCTCCACGAGACGGGGCAGCAGATCCGGGCTCAGGGAGCGCACAATGAGCAGGGCGGCCGATGCGCCCGACGCCCGTGCTTCCCAGAGCTGCACGGGATGCACGAGAAAGTCCTTGCGAATGACCGGCACCGGCACCGCCTGCGACACCGACTGCAGGTCCGCCAGCGTGCCCCCGAAGCGCGTCGGTTCGGTGAGCACGGAAATGGCCGCGGCTCCACCGGCGACGTAAGCCGAAGCCTGAGCGGCGGCATCGAGGCCAGGCGCGATGTCTCCCTTGCTGGGAGACGCCCGCTTGACCTCGGCAATGACGGCGAGGCAGTCCCGGCGCAGCGCGCTGGCGAAGGCCTTGGCCGGGGGCAGGTCGCGCGAGGCGGCGCGCAGCTCCGGGAGGGTGGAGGCCACGAGGGCGGCGCGCTCATGGGCGGCCTCGGTCAGGCTCCCCAGCGTCCCGGTCGGGGGTGTCCATACGGCTGACGAAACAAATCCTTGCACTTCGGCCTGTCTTCGGTTAACGTGGCGGATGGCGGTCTTCGGCCTGTTTTCGGGACGCGACCTGTCTCTCACACTCTGGAGTGACCATGCCGCTTACCAAGCGCCAGCGGGAAATCCTGTCGTTCCTGTCGGAGTACAACGAGGTCAACGGGTTTGCGCCGAGCTTCGAGGAGATTGCCTCGCGCTTCAACTATAACTCGCTGGCCACGGTGCACGAGCATCTCACGAACCTCGAGCGCAAGGGCTACATCAAGCGCTCGTACAACGAGAGCCGTGCCATCGAGATTCTCCCCTCGGAGGTGTACCAGCGGTCAGTGGAGTTGCCGCTGCTGGGTTCCGTAGCGGCCGGTGCGCCCATCGAGGCCATCCATGCCGGAGAAACCATGGCGGTGCCCGATGGGTTCCTGCGCAAGAGCGGCAGTCACTATGTGCTGCGCGTGCGGGGGGACTCCATGATCGAGGAGCACATTCGCGACGGCGACTTTGTCGTCATCAACGACAAGCAGGCAGCCGACAACGGCGAGATGGTCATTGCCCTCGTCGATGGCGGTGGCGCCACGGTCAAGCGCTACTACCGCGAGCGTGATGGGCGCATTCGCCTGCAGCCGGCCAACGAAGCCATGCAGCCGCTGTTTGTGCACGAAGACGACGTACGCATCCAGGGCATCGTCGTGGGTGTGCTGCGGCGCTACTGAGCGGCGGTGCGTCGACGCCGGAGCGCAACGGCGGCGTTACGGCGTTACGGCGTTATGGCGCGGCGTGAGGCGGTGCGCAGCCGCTCCAGAGCGGCATAGCCCACCCCGTTGCGCAGCGCGGTGCGGGTGTGCGCCACCGCATCGCCATAGGTCAGGTCATCGCGGCTCACATACAGCGCAGCGGCCGCGTTGAGCAACACGGCAGCCTGGGCGCCGGGCAATCCGCCCCCCTGCAACACCGCTTCAATGGTGCGCGCGTTGTCTTCCGGTGCCGCGCCATCCAGGTCGGACGAGGGCAAGGCGAAAAGGCCATAGTCGGCCGGTTCAATCTGCCAGTCGGCGGTGTGCCCATCGCGGACCTCGCGCACCGAGGTCACACCAAGCGGCGAGATCTCATCGAGCCCCGGTTCGCCGTGCACCACCATGGCGCGGTGTGACCCCAATCGGGCCAGCGTGTCCGCCAGCAGCGGCAACCGCGCGGGCTCGGCGACGCCCACCACCTGACGTCCGGCGCGAGCCGGGTTGGCCAGCGGCCCCACCACATTCATCACCGTGGGGACGGCCAGCTCACGGCGAATCGGCCCCACGTGACGCAACGCGGGATGCATGAGCGGCGCAAACATGAACACAATGCCCGCCTCCTCGAACGTGCGCTGCATGGCCTGCGGAGTCATGTCCACGACCACCCCCAGCGCCTCCAGCACATCGGCGCTGCCAGAGCGCGAGGTGAACGAACGGTTGCCGTGCTTGGCCACGGGCACACCCATCCCGGCGGCCAGCAAGGCCGCGGCCGTGGATATGTTGAAGGTGGTCAATGTCCCACCGCCCGTACCGCAGGTGTCCACGAGTTGCTCAGGCGACGCCAGAGGCAACACCACCATGGCATCGCGCAGCGCCTGCACGACACCGGCAATCTCCTCGGCCGTTTCCCCCTTCACACGCAGCGCCATCAACAGGCCCGCGACCTGCGCCGGCGTGCCCTCGCCGCGCATGATCACACCAAAGGCCTGACGCAGCGCATCCGAGTCCACCGGCTGGTGCAATGCCAGCCGGCGAATGACGTGCAGCAACGCATCAGCGGACATCCAGTGTCTCCAACAGGCGTTCAGACAAACCGTTCCGCGACGCAATGAGCGAAATCACCAGGCCCAGCAAACGCACCCGTTCCACGTCTTCTTCCGTGTAAATGCCGCGCTGCGCGCGATTGGTGAGATTCAACACGCCAACCAGTTCGTCATGATACACGAGCGGGAAACTGATGAAGCTGCCCGTCGTGAAATATTGATCGCGCAATAGCGGATGCTGCGCCGCTTCGCGGACATCCTGCACCAGCAGCGGTTCACGCGCGGCCGCGACGCGGCCGGCCACGCCTTCGCCAATGCGGATGCGCATGCCCTCCACCACGTTGGGCGCAATGCCGCGGGCTGCCGCGAGATACAGGTGATCAGGCTCCGGCGCGCGCAACATGAGCGAGCAGCGCTGAGCCTGCATGTCGTCACCAACCAGCGACAGCAGACCATCCACCAGGGCCCGGGCTTCATGCGCCTGTGCGTCCAGCGTCAGCGCCCGGTCCACCAGGTACAAGGTGCGCGTGCGCTGACGCAGCGCCTCACTGCGACGGTGCAGCTCAATGTGCGCCTGTTCGAGTTGCGAGACCGCCGCACCGAGCTGCTGCTCCGCCAGTTCGGCCTTGCGCGTGGAGCGACGTGCCTCTTCCACGGCGCGCGCGGCGTCGGCCTGGAGCGCAATGGCTTCGGCGGGGTTCAGGGCCACGACATCGCGCGGCGTGTTGCGTACGACGCGCAACTCGGCCTCGAGTGCCGAGAGTTTGCGCACGTACTCGCCGTGCACGCGCTGCGTGATGTCTTCGAGCGTCTTGACGGCTTCGAGTCGCGCATCCCGCTCGGCCAATCGCACGAAGGCCAGATCAAACAGGGCCAGCGCGGGCGCAAGGCGCTCTGTGGTGCGGGTGCCAAAGATCTTCCGCGGTTCGTACAGCGCCAGCACCGCACCGAGTTGGCCTTCCACCTTCATGCCCCGGACCGCGAGCACGCCCCCTTCGAGCTGGGTGGAGAACCCACAGAGCCGCGCATAGTCCGCCGACCGGTCGGTCACGTCTACAAACGGTCCGCCTGCCAGAATGCGCTGACGCACCGGCTCCGGCAGGTGATCGAAGGTCGTCTCCATGGCCGTGCGCACCACCCGCGCTCCAACGGGGGCCAGGCGCTCCGCAAGCATGTCGCGGCGCGCATTGTACTGAATAAGCGCAAGCGATGCGCCGCGGTCGAGCTCGAGCAGGCATTCCCCCATGGCAACGAGGGCGTGCTCGAGATCGGGCGCGGCGGCCAGGGCGTGGGCGAGGGAGGCGAGAGAGCGAGGCGGCATGACGATTTCGTAAGACGTGGACAAAACGTCGAAGGCGCGTGGGACGCAATGCCTGCCGGGTTCTCAACCATCAGCCGCCCGCCGGTCCGGCGAGTTGAATGGGCCCCCCTGAATGCCTAGCTTCCCCCGGGCATGGACCTGCGATCGATCCTTCTGGTAACCCAATACGACGGCGTTCGCTTCGCCGGCTGGCAGCGTCAACCCGACGCCCGAACGGTCCAGGGGGACATGGAAGCTGTGCTCCGCCGACTCTGTGGCGACCAGCCCATTTCGGCGGTCGGCGCCGGCCGCACAGACGCCGGGGTCCATGCCCACGGCCAGGGCGTTGGGGTGCGGGTCCCGGCCCGCTGGACCCCTGAGTCCCTGCGCCGGGCCCTCAATGCCCTGCTGCCGGACGACATCTGGGTGGCGGACGCCCATGAAATGACCGCGGATTTTCATCCGCGACGCAGCGCAACCGCCCGCCGATATGGTTATCTTGTGGGGACGGATGAGGGAGCCCGGTCTCCCTTTCGCCGACGCTACGAGTGGGCCGTGCGCCAGCCGCTCGATGCCGCGGCGCTGGCCGACGAAGCGGCCAGCCTGATGGGGGAGCACACGTTCCGGGCGTTTGCCGTGGCCAATACGGCGCCAATCGACGATCACCATCGCTGCGTGATTCAACACGCCGCCTGGGTGCCTCGCGATGGCGGCTGGGTGTTCGAAGTGGCGGCGAACCGGTTTCTCCATCACATGGTACGATTTCTCGTGGGCACCATGATCGACGTGGCGCAGGGGCGCCGACCGCGCGGTACCATCGCGCGGCTGCTTGTGACACCTGACAATCACGAGACCTCCGCACCCGCCCCGGCACACGGGCTGTCGCTGCGGCAGGTGGTGTATCCGGCCTCATGCTACGTGGTGCCGCCGGCATGAGGTCGCGCGCCACTCTGGTGGGCGCCATGGCACTGGTGCTGCTTGGCTGCGAAGGCGCCAACCCGTCGCGCTCGGAAGCGCAAAGTCGCACCCTGCCCCAGGCCCCGCCGCGTCCCGCGGGCCCCGTGCCAGCCGCCAGTGTCGACGCCTCGCGGCGCACGGCCATCACCACCGCCGTGGAGCGCGTGGCGCCGGCCGTGGTCACGGTGCAAACGGAAACCGTCGAACGCTACCCCGTCGACTTCCTCGAGTATTTCATGGGCGGGCGCACTGGCGAGCGACGCAACGCCGGCATCGGCTCCGGGTTCATCGTGCGCGGCGACGGCATCATTGTCACCAATGCGCACGTGGTCGCCGGCGCATCACGGGTATCGGTGGCCATGCGCGACGGGACGCGCTACGAGGCCGAGGTGGTGGGCCTCGATGAATCCAACGACCTGGCCGTCGTGCGCATCAAGGCCAGTGCGCTGCCCACCGCCCCGCTTGGTCGCTCGTCAGACCTCATTGTCGGTGAGTGGACCATCGCCATCGGCAATCCGTTCGGTTTTGTTCTGGGCAACACCGAACCCAGTGTGTCGGTGGGTGTGGTAAGCGGCGTGGGTCGCAATCTTGCGGGTCGCGGTGACGCGGGCGGCGCATCGCTCGACATGATTCAGACCGATGCCGCCATCAACCCCGGCAACTCCGGCGGACCACTGGTCAACGCCTCCGGCGAAGTCATTGGTGTGAACAGCTCCATCTACACGCCGAGCGGCGGCTCGGTGGGTCTCGGTTTTGCCATCCCCATTGATCGCACCAAGCGCATCGTCGAGGATCTGCTCGAACACGGTGCCGTGCGTCAGCCCTGGGTGGGCATTCGCCTGCAGACGCCGCAGGTGCAGACGGCGCGTGAAGTCGCGTCCGTGGGTGCGGTGGTGGCGCGCGTGGTGCCTGGGTCACCCGCCGAGAAAGCCGGCGTGCAGGTAGGCGACCAGTTGGTGGGCGCCGGTACACGGCCTGTGCGCAATCCCTTCGAGTGGGAAGCGCGCCTGCTCGATCTGCGAGTGGGTGAGCAACTGCCCATCACCGTGCGGCGCGGTTCACGCGACCTCCGGCTCACGCTCACGGTGGCCGACGCGCCCGAAGTCACGGCACGCAAGGTCACCGTTTTGCAGGAGCTGCAGTTGGTCACGCTCACCGATGCCATTCGGCAGGAGCGTGGCGTGGCGTCCAACATGGGCGCCCTCGTGTACCGCAGCTCCGACCGCATTCGCGAGGAGATCGGCCTGCAGGAAGGTGACGTGATCGCTCAGGTGGGTCAGACACGCATCAACTCCGCCGAAGCCGCATCCGCGGCCATCGAGCGCTACGGTGCGCGTGGCCCCGTGTTTCTCGTCTTCGAACGCAATCGCCGGTTCTATCAGACCTCTTTCTACCTGCGATGACGGATTCCACGCTCGTCAGCGCGCTGCATTCTTCAGCCCAGTCCCGTGTCCGCACCTGACCGTACGTCGTACCAGTCGCCGCTCGCTGATCGTTATGCCTCGCGGGCCATGCTTACGCTCTGGGGCCCGCAAACCCGCTATGGTCTGTGGCGGCGCCTGTGGTTGGCGCTGGCCGAGTCACAGCGGGCGCTGGGCATCGACATTCCGGAGGCGGCCATTGCCGACATGCGCGCGCACCTCGACGACATCGACTTCGATGCGGTGGCCGAGTACGAGCGCAAGTTCCGGCACGACGTCATGGCGCATGTGCACGCCTTCGGCGATGTGGCGCCGGCGGCACGCAAGTTCATCCATCTTGGAGCGACGAGCTGCTACGTCACGGACAACGCCGAGCTGATTCTCATGCGTCGCGGTCTGGCGCTGTTGCGCGAGAAGCTGCTCGACACACTGGCCGCACTCGACGGGTTTGCACGTGAGTGGCGCAACGAGCCGGCCTTGGGATACACGCATTTGCAGCCGGCGCAGCTCACCACGGTGGGCAAGCGCGCCACGTTGTGGATGCAGGACATTCTGCTGGACCTGGCCGACCTCGAGTACCGCATGGAGACCCTGCCTTTCCGCGGCGTGAAGGGTACCACGGGTACGCAGGCCAGTTTTCTCACCCTGTTCGAGGGCGACCACGCCAAGGTGCGCGAGCTCGACCGAATGGTGTGCGAGAAGATGGAATTCGCCGCCAGCATTCCGGTGAGCGGCCAGACCTACTCGCGCAAGGTGGATGCGCAGGTGCTGGGTGTGGTGGCCGGCGTGGCCGCCACGGCCTCCAAGTTCTCCGGCGACATCCGCATGCTGCAGGCCTTCGGCGAAATCGAAGAGCCATTCGAGAAGAATCAGATCGGTTCGTCGGCCATGGCCTACAAGCGCAATCCCATGCGCTCCGAGCGCATTGCGGCGCTGGCGCGCTTTGTGTTGTCGCTCGAGCCCAACGCCAACCAGACGCATGCGGTGCAGTACTTCGAGCGCACGCTCGACGACTCGGCCAACCGCCGTCTCGCCATCCCGGAGTCCTTTCTCGCCACCGACGCCATTCTGGTGCTGATGCAGAATGTGGTGCGTGGCCTCGAGGTGCATCCGGCGCGCATTCGCCGCCGTGTCGATGACGAGTTGCCCTTCATGGCCACCGAAGAACTCATTGTGCGCTTCGTGCGCGCCGGCGGCGACCGTCAGGAAGCGCATGAGATCATCCGTGGACACAGCATTGCCGCGGCGCGCGCCGTGAAGGACGGCGCTCCGCGTAACGACATGCTGGAGCGTCTCGCCGCCGACCCGGCGTTCGGTGTGCCGCTCGAGGATCTGCAGGCCGTCGCCGAACCCTCGCGTTTCGTGGGCCGTTCAACGGAACAGGTGGATGAGTTCCTCGCCGAACATGTCGCACCGTGGCTGGCCAAGCCGCGCACGCCTCTGGAAGTCGAGGAGGTGCGAGTATGAGCGCCAGCGCGCTGACTCACACGGATCTTCCGCTCGAACTGGTGCGACGCGGCAAGGTACGCGATGTATACGCGGTCGATGCCGACCGGCTCCTGCTCGTGACTACCGATCGCATTTCGGCGTTCGATGTCGTCATGCATGAGGCCATCCCGTACAAGGGCGTGGTGCTCACGCAACTGACGGCGTGGTGGCTGGGTCAGCTCACCGGCAAGATTGCGCATCACCTCATTACGGCGGACACCGACGCCATCGTGCGTGAGGTCCCGGCGCTCGCGCCGCACCGCGAGGCCCTGGCCGGGCGCGCCATGCTCACCTGGCGCGCCGATGTGGTCCCTATCGAGTGTGTCATTCGCGGCTACATCACCGGCTCGGCGTGGAAGGAGTACAAGGCCACGGGGACATTGGCCGGTGAGGCCCTGGCTGCGGGCCTGCGCGAGAGCGATCGGCTCGACCCGCCCATCTTCAGTCCGGCCACCAAGGCCGAGACGGGGCACGACGAGAACATCACCGTGAGTACGGTGGTGCAGCAGGTGGGGGCCGACACGGCGGCCGAGCTCGAACGGCTGGCGCGGCTGGTGTACACGTTTGGCCGTGACACTGCCGAACCACGTGGAATCATCGTGGCCGATACCAAGTTCGAATTCGGCTGGCGCAACGGTTCGCTGCTGCTCATCGATGAAGTCCTGACGCCGGACAGCTCGCGATTCTGGCCGGCCGACCAGTACCAGCCCGGTCGTGGGCAGCCGAGCTTTGACAAGCAGCCGCTGCGCGACTGGCTGGACGTCGAGCGTCAGGCCGGACGGTGGAATGGCGAGGCGCCGCCCCCCACACTGCCGCCGCAGGTCATCGACGCCACCAGTCTGCGCTATCGCGACGCGTTTGCCCGACTCACCGGCGCACCGCTCGACTACCACCGCCTCGGCCTACCGGTCCCCGCGTGAACGCGCTCTCCGCGTCCCTGCCTCTGGTGGCCCTTGTGGGCCTGGCCACCCTCGCGCTCTTCGCGGGGGCGTTGTGGCGGCGGTCGTGGATTCTCTGGTTGCTGGCCTATGCCGGCGCCATCCTTACCCTGCTGGTGGCCTGGCCATGATGGACGACGTCAAACCCCGTCGCCGCCTCCGTCCGCGGCAGGCAGCCGCCATCGCGCTGCCCAACGGATTCACGCTCGCCAATCTGTTCTTCGGCATCTTCGCCATCGTGTCGGCGTCACGCGGCAACTTCGATGCGGCGGCACGCTTCATCGTGTTTGGTGCGATCGCCGATTCCCTGGATGGGCGGATTGCGCGTGCCACCAAGACGGGCTCGCGTTTCGGCGAAGAGCTCGATTCGCTGGTCGATGCCATTTCGTTTGGCACCGCGCCGGCGCTGATCATGTACTTCGCGGTGTTCCAGAGCTCGCGGTGGGAGTGGATCTTCTGCTTCTTCTTCACCGCCTGCGCCGTCATGCGACTGGCGCGGTTCAACGTGGAGCAGGCCGGCCGGAAGACCACGCACTTCATGGGCTTGCCGAGCCCCGCTGCGGGCATGACGCTGGCCACGTATTACTGGTTCAGTCAGACCCCGCTGTATACCGAAACGCTGATCGGTGACCTGCCCTGGCATCAGATGCTGCGCTGGGTCATGCTCGGCCTCGGCATGCTGATGATCAGCAATGTGCAGTACGCCAAGGTACCCACGGTCAACTTCCGCACCATCAAGGGCATTCTCGGCTTTCTGCTCGTGGTGGGCACCTTCATTGGCGTGATCTTTCTGCCCAAGAAGTTCTTCTTCCCGGCGCTGATGGGCTATGTGCTCTTCGGCATCGGGCGCACCGTGTTTCTCGGTCTGCTCGACCGTCTGCCTGGCCGCGAGGATGCGGAAGAGGACGACGAGGAGGAGCCACAGGGGCCGAGCACACCCCGCCGTCGCCGTCGGCGTCGGCGTTCCCAACGTCCCCCTTCCGGTCGTGAGACCGGTTCTGAGGAGTCTTCCGCATGAGCCGTTTCCGTTGCGCCATCCACATCGTTCCGCGGCGCGGCATCCTCGATCCGCAGGGCAAGGCCGTCGCTGATGCTCTGCACTCGCTGGGCTTCGCCGCCGTTGGCGATGTGCGTGTTGGTCGCTACGTGATCGTGGAGACGGAAGCTGCCTCGGCCGACGAGGCGCGTCAGGCCGTGCGCACCATGTGCGACAAGCTGCTCGCCAACCCCGTCACGGAAGATTACGACATCGCCAGCGTGGAGCCCGCGTGAAGGCCGGTATCGTTCGCTTCCCGGGTTCGAATTGCGACGAGGACGCCTTCCACGCGGTAGCCGACCTGCTCGGCCAGAAGGCGGTCTATCTGTGGCACAAGGACCACGATCTGCAGGGCGTGGACCTCGTCATCCTGCCGGGTGGCTTCAGCTACGGTGACTATCTGCGTGCCGGAGCCATCGCGCGCTTCAGCCCCATCATGCAGGAAGTGGTGGCGCACGCAAAGCGCGGTGGTCTCGTGCTCGGCATCTGCAACGGTTTCCAGATTGCCTGCGAAGCCGGTCTTCTGCCTGGTGCGCTGCTCCGCAACGACTCCCTGCGTTTCGTGAGCGCGCCGGTCACGCTGCGCGTGGAGAGCATCGCCACACGCTTCACGGCGCAGTATCACGTGGGGCAGCTGGTACGCATTCCGGTGGCGCATGGTGACGGTCGCTACACGGCCGACGGCGACACGCTCGCGCGACTCGAGGGCGAGGGCCAGGTGGTCTTCCGTTACGTCGACGAACACGGCGAGGCCACACCGGCGTCCAATCCCAATGGGTCGCTGCGCAACATTGCGGGCATCGTCAGCGCCGAGGGCAACGTGCTGGGCATGATGCCGCACCCCGAGCGGGCCATGGAAAATCTGCTCGGCAGCACCGACGGTCTGCCGCTCTTTCAGTCCATCCTCGACACACTGCAGGGAGGCGTGTCGGCATGAGTCAGTCTTCGACCACGTCTCCAGCCCCAACATCTGTGTCCCAGGTTGCGCCCCGCCCCGGCGATCCGGCCATCACGCCGGCGCTGGTGGCCGAACATGGCATCACCGAGTTCGAGTACGAGCGTCTCGTGAACATGCTGGGCCGCACGCCCACGTTCACCGAAATCGGCGTCGTGAGTGCGCTGTGGAGCGAGCATTGCTCCTACAAGCACTCGCGGCCCATGCTCAAGACGCTGCCCACCAAGGCGCCCTGGGTGCTGCAGGGCCCCGGCGAGAACGCCGGGGTGATTTCCGTGGGCGATGGTTGGGCGGTGGCCTTCAAGATCGAATCGCACAATCATCCCTCGGCGGTTGAGCCGTATCAGGGTGCGGCAACCGGCGTCGGTGGCATTCTGCGCGACGTGTTCACCATGGGCGCGCGCCCCATCGCCCTGCTCAACTCGCTGCGCTTTGGTCCGCTCACGAGCCCGCGTGTGCGCTGGCTGTTCGCCGGTGTGGTCAAGGGCATCGGCGACTACGGCAATTGCGTGGGCGTGCCGACCGTGGGTGGTGAGGTCGTGTTCGACCCATCCTACGAGGGCAATCCGCTCGTTAACGCGATGTGTGTGGGCCTCATGCGCGAGGACGAACTCATGCGCGCGGTGGCCAGCGGTGTTGGCAATCCCATCATGGCGGTGGGTGCGCGTACGGGACGTGACGGCATTCATGGCGCATCGTTCGCCTCGGAGGACCTCTCGGAGGCCAGCGACGCCAAGCGCCCCATGGTCCAGGTGGGCGATCCGTTCACTGAGAAGCTGCTGCTCGAAGCGTCGCTGGAACTCATTCGCAGCGGTCACATCGTGGCCATTCAGGACATGGGTGCCGCTGGCCTCACGTCGTCTTCGGCTGAGATGGCCGAACGCGGGGATGTGGGCGTCACGATTGATGTCACCAAGGTGCCCGTGCGTGAACAGGGCATGACGCCGTACGAGATTCTGCTGTCGGAGTCCCAGGAGCGCATGCTCGTGGTGGCCAAGCAGGGCCACGAGGACGAAGTGCGCAAGATTCTCGCCAAGTGGGATCTCGAAGCGGCCGTGATTGGAGAAGTCATCGCGGAGCCCGTATATCGCGTCACCGAAGGTGATCGTGTGGTGGCGGAATTCCCCGGTTCGCGCCTCGTGACCGAGTGTCCGCAGTATGTGCTCGAGCCGCGTGAGAGCGAAGCGCTCAAGGCGGCGCGCGCGCAGGATCCGCACGAGGTCACGCCACTGGACGAGGAGCGTGACCACACCTGGACGCTGGAGCGTCTGTTGGCGTCGCCCACCATTGCGAGCAAGCGCTGGGTGTGGCAGCAGTATGATTCCACCGTGCGCACCAGCACGGTGCGTGGCCCCGGCAGTGATGCGGCGGTGGTGCGTCTGCGTGGGACGGACAAGGCCATTGCGCTCTGCATTGACGGAAACGGCCGGCATGTGGCGCTCTCGCCGCGCAACGGTGGGCGTGCGGCGGTGTGTGAAGCCGCACGCAACGTGGCCTGCACCGGCGCCCGCCCCAAGGCCATCACCAACAATCTCAACTTCGGCAACCCCAAGAAGCCCGAGGTGTACTACCAGCTGAGCGAAGCCATCGCCGGCATGGGTGAGGCGTGCACGGTGCTCGAGACGCCGGTCACCGGTGGCAACGTCTCGCTCTACAACGAGAATCCGCAGGGCGCCATCCACCCCACGCCAACCATCGGCATGGTGGGCCTCGTCGAGTCGCTGGCGCACGTCACGCCGTCGGCCTTCCAGCAGGTGGGTGACGAGATCGTGCTGCTCGGCGAGTGCACGGATGAACTGGGCGCCAGTGAGTATCTGCTCACGGTGCATGGGCTCACCATCGGTGCACCGCCGGTGTGCGATCCCGCCGTCGAGCGTCGGCTCATCGACGCGCTGCTCGAGTCCATCCATGCCGGGGTCGTGCGCTCTGCGCACGATTGCAGCGACGGTGGTCTTGCGGTGGCGCTGGCGGAATGCGCCATGCTCGATCGTTCGCGGCAGTTCGGTTTCTCGGTGGATCTCTCGCCGTGGGCCCTGTTGCCGCATCGTGCGGTGCTCTTCGGTGAAGCACATGGCCGCGTCGTGCTCTCCACGGCGGACAGCGCGGCGGTGCTGCGCATCGCGGCGCAGCACGGCGTGCCGGCCCGCGTCATCGGCCGCGTCACCACCGCCGATGCCGGCGCGCAGTTCACCATTTCCGACGACACCTTCCGCGCGCCGGTGGCCTGGTTGGCCAAGGCGTTTCACGAGGCCATTCCGCAGGCCATGGACGGCGAGACGCCGGCCGAGCATGCAGTGTCGGCCTCGCACGCGCCGGCCACCGACTGAGCAGGAGCTACACACACATGTGCGGAATTTTCGGGATCTATGGCCACCGCGATGCGGCGGCTCTCACACAGTTGGGTCTCTATTCGCTGCAGCATCGCGGGCAGGAATCGGCAGGAATCGTGGCCGTGGACGACTCCTCGGGCGCTCGCGTCGTGCGCGCCATGGGCCTCGTCTCGGAGGGCTTTGACGACGAGGAGATGGAGTCGCTACAGGGCCCCATCGCCATCGGCCATACGCGCTACAGCACCGCCGGCGCGTCGGCCATTGAGAACGCGCAGCCCATTCTGGCCCGTGTTCGGCGTGGACACATCGCGCTGGCGCACAACGGCAATCTCACCAACGCCGTCGAGTTGCGGCGCGACCTCGAGGATGGTGGCGCCATCTTTGCCAGCACCATGGACTCCGAGGCCATCGTGCATCGCATCGCCCGCGCCACGGGTGACACGCCGGAAGCGCGCGTCGCGGAAGCCCTGCATGGTGTGGAGGGCGCGTACTGCCTGCTCGTCGTCATTGATGAAACGGTAATCGTGGCACGCGATCCGCATGGCTGGCGTCCGCTCGTCATGGGACGCCTTGCAGACGCCTGGGTGTTTGCCTCGGAAACCTGCGCGCTCGATATCGTGGGCGCGGTCGTGGAGCGTGAAGTGCAGCCGGGTGAGATCATCGCGGTCGATCGGCACGGCGTCCGTTCGCTCAAGATGTCGGAAACGTCGCCGGTCACGCGCTGCGTGTTCGAGCATGTGTACTTCGCGCGGCCCGACAGCAAGGTGTTTGGCGGGTCGGTCGATCGCTCGCGTCGCGCGCTCGGTCGTCAGCTCGCGCGCGAGTGCCCGGCTCCTACGGCCGATGTGGTGTTCGCCGTACCCGACTCCTCCAACTCGGCCGCTCTCGGCTTTGCCGAGGAGTCGCGCCTGCCCTACGAACTCGCGCTCATTCGCAACCACTACGTGGGGCGCACTTTCATCCAGCCCACCCAGGCCGGTCGCAACGCCAAGGTGAAGGTCAAGTACAACCCGGTGCGCGAGATCATCGAGGGCAAGAGTGTGGTCATGGTGGACGACTCCATCGTGCGCGGTACCACCACACGCGGCCTGGTGTCCCTGGTGCGTGCCGCCGGGGCCCGCGAGGTCCACATGCGGGTTTCCAGTGCGCCAATCATCAGTCCGTGCTACTATGGCATCGACACGCCGCGCCGCGAAGAGCTCATTGCGGCGCAGATGACGCACGAGGAACTCACCCGCCATCTGGGCGTTGATTCCCTCGGATACCTCTCGATCGACGGCATGCTTTCGGCCATGCCGGAAGGGCCAAAGGGGTATTGTCATGCGTGTTTCTCGGGGCAATACCCTACCGCCACGCCGGCGGAGCCCGAGTTGTTGCGCGCCGGTAGTGCCGCGGGACTCCCCAGAGGTCGCTGACCTCACCCATTCACCCTGACGTCTGCGAGTGTCCCTGATGCAACGCTCTGTCTACTCCTTCGGCAATGGCAGGGCAGACGGCACACGGGACATGAAAAAAACACTGGGAGGCAAGGGCGCCAATCTCGCCGAGATGACAAATCTCGGGGTGCCCGTGCCTCCCGGTTTTACGATTGCCGCCGACCAATGCATGACCTACCTGGCCAACAGCCAGGTGACTGAAGAGCTGCGGCAGGAAGTGGCCACGGCGCTCTCGCAGCTTGAAGAGGCCTCCGGCAAGCGCTTTGGCGATGCGTCCAATCCCCTGCTGGTCAGCGTGCGGTCTGGCGCGGCCGTGAGCATGCCCGGCATGATGGAGACCATTCTCAACCTCGGGCTCAACGACGCGACCGTGGCTGGGCTGGCGGCGGCGAGCAGCAACCCGCGCTTCGCCTGGGACTCGTACCGGCGCTTTGTGCAGATGTACAGCGATGTGGTCATGGGCGTCCCCATCCATCGCTTTGAGCAACTGCTGGCCACCAAGCGTCTGGTGACGGGCGCCGCGTCTGACGCCGAGTTGTCGGCCGAGGCGCTGCAGTCGCTGGTGGGCGAGTATCACCAGCTCGTACACGCGGTCACCGGCCAGCCCTTCCCACACGATCCGCAGGTGCAGCTCTGGGGGGCCATCGAGGCGGTCTGGCAGTCGTGGACGCTCAAGAAGGCCGTGGACTATCGGCGTGTGAACAGCATTGCCCACGATCTGGGCACGGCCGTCAACATCGTGTCCATGGTGTTTGGCAACATGGGCGACGATTCCGGCACAGGCGTGGCGTTCACGCGTGATCCGAGCACCGGGGAGCATCGCTTTTACGGCGAGTTTCTCGTCAACGCGCAGGGTGAAGATGTGGTGGCCGGCATTCGCACGCCGCTGCCCATTGAAGAGATGGCGCAGCGACTGCCTGGGGCGTACGAGCAGTTGCTCGAAACGCAGCATCGCCTCGAGCAGCATTTCCGCGACATGCAGGACATCGAATTCACCGTCGAACGTGGCAAGCTGTATCTGCTGCAGACGCGCACGGGCAAACGCACCACCCCGGCGGCGCTGCGCATTGCACTCGACATGGTGGACGAGGGGCTGATCACGCCACGCGACGCCGTGAAGCGCATTCAGCCCGCCCAGCTCGATCAGGTGCTGCATCGTGTCATTGCCGCGACGGCACACGCCACGCCCATTGCGGTGGGGCTGCCGGCCAGCCCCGGTGCGGCCAGCGGCATGGCGGTGTTCGATCCCGACGTGGCCGAGCAGCGCGCACAGCGCGGCGAACAGGTGGTGCTGGTGCGTGAGGAAACTACGCCGGAGGACTTTCACGGCATCGTGGCAGCACGCGCGGTGCTGACGGCGCGTGGCGGCATGACGAGCCACGCCGCCGTGGTCGCGCGTGGCATGGGGAAGTGCGCCATCGTGGGCTGCGCGGCCCTCGAGATTTCGCACGAGCAGCGCAGCATGAAGGTGGGCGACGTGACGGTCACCGAAGGCGAGTGGCTGACGCTCGATGGCGGGACCGGCCGCGTGTTCCTCGGCGATCTGCCCACGCAGCCCAGCGAAGTCATGCGCGTCATCAACGGTGCGGTGGCACCCGAGGACGCTCCGTCGTATCAGCGCTTTCACCGCCTGATGACCTGGGCCGACGAGGACCGGCGACTGCGCGTGCGCGCCAATGCCGACACGCCGCGTGATGCGCGGGTGGCGCGCAATTTCGGCGCGGAAGGCATTGGCCTCTGCCGCACCGAACACATGTTCTTCGAGGGCGATCGTATCACCGCCATGCGCGAAATGATTGTCGCCCGCGATGAAGGCGGACGGCGACGCGCGCTCGACAAGTTGCTGCCCATGCAGCGTGCCGACTTCGAAGGCATCTTCCAGGCCATGGACGGATTGCCGGTCACCATCCGCCTGCTCGATCCGCCACTGCACGAGTTCCTGCCGCATGGCGGCGAAGAGTCGTCGTTGCTGGCCGCGTCGCTCGGTCTCTCGCGGCAGGAGCTGCAGCGTGTGGTGTCGGCACTGCGCGAAACCAATCCCATGCTTGGGCACCGTGGCTGCCGACTCGGCATCGTCTTCCCGGAGATCACCGAGATGCAGGCGCGTGCCATTTTCGAGGCGGCGGTGCGTGCGCAGCGCCGTGGTATCGATGTGCGACCGGAGATCATGGTGCCATTGGTGTCCGATGTGTCGGAACTCCGACACCAGCGCGCGATTATCGAGCGCGCCGCGGAACAGGTCATGGGCGTCATGGGCGATCAGGTGCAGTACCTGGTGGGCACCATGATCGAGTTGCCGCGCGCGGCGCTCACGGCCGACGAAATTGCCACCGAGGCCGACTTCTTCTCCTTCGGTACCAACGACCTCACGCAGACGACCTTTGGTCTGTCACGTGATGACGCCGGGCGCTTCCTGCCCCACTATCTCGACCGCGGTCTGCTGCCCGATGACCCCTTCCAGGTGCTCGACGTCAAGGGGGTGGGCAAGCTCATCCGCATGGCGGTGCGAGACGGACGGGATACCACGCCGGGGCTCAAGGTCGGCATCTGTGGTGAACACGGCGGCGATCCGCGTAGCGTGACGTTCTGTCATGAATCGGGTTTCGACTACGTGTCGTGCTCGCCATTTCGCGTACCGGTGGCCCGATTGGCGGCTGCGCACGCGGCGCTGGCATCCTAGCGCGTCGTGCGCTATCGTCGCGCCATGACACTCCCCATTCTTTCGCTCCCCATGTCCGAACCGTCGCTTCGCGGAGTGGTCCGCCGCAGAGCCGCGGTATGCGTGCTCGGCGCCCTGCTCCTTCCGGCAGGTGCCGCGCTCCACGCGCAGACCACTCAGGCCAGCGCCCCCACAACCGCCGCAGCATCAATGCCGGCGCCGCCACCGGCCGCGCGTCCGGCCGACGTGGGCTCACTCGACGCCATTCTGGCCGCGCTCTATGACGTGATCTCCGGTCCAGCGGGACAGAAGCGCGACTGGGATCGTTTCCGCTCGCTGTTCATACCCGGTGCACGGCTCATACCCACCGGCGGCCCGGCCGGCCAACCGGCGCGGGCGGTGGTCTGGAGCCCGGATGAGTACGTCCAGCGCGCCGGGACCAATCTTGAGCGTGACGGATTCTTCGAACGCGAGATCGGACGTTCGGTGGACACGTTCGGCCGAATCACACAGGTGTTCAGCGTCTACGATTCCAAGCGCACCCTGGCCGACCCCAAGCCGTTTCAGCGCGGCATCAACAGCATTCAGCTGTTGAACGACGGGACGCGCTGGTGGGTGGTCTCCATCTACTGGGATTCGGAGCGACCGGACAATCCCATTCCGGAGCGCTATCTCAAGAAGTGAAAAACACGAAGGGCCCGGATTGCTCCGGGCCCTTCGTGCTGAGTGGAGGTGAGGGGAATCGAACCCCTGTCCGAGACTAGATCCACCCCAGATTCTACGTGCGTATCCTGTTGCTTGAGGTCTCCATCGGCTGGCCAACAGGAAGCCCACCTCAGGACAAGCCTTCTAGAGTTTCGCCTCGGCGCGGAAGGCGCACACCGAGGCTAGCCCAGATTTGCGATACTCACGTGCCGCCCCGGGCGGGCTGCCGCGTGAGCACTGCTACGTAACCCGAAGGTTAGGCAGCGAGCGCGAGGTTGTTGTTCGCGATTGTGGTTTTCCCGAGTGTTTTACCAGGTGCTCGAGTACCTGGGCACGCTACCAGAGATTCACCAACCCCGTCGAAGCCAGTCACCCCCGGTTCGAACGGTCCAGCCACTACACCACGCCGTACACTACACCGGCCAGCAGGGTTCCGGCAACCAGCCAACCCTCAGGCCGCGTCAGGCCGCTTCAGGCCGCCTCGCAGGTCAGGTCGGACACATCCGGGTCCCGCGCGGGCACGCCGCGGGCCGCGTACTCGTCGTAGAACGCGAGGTACTCCGTGAAAATGCGCTCGACCTCGGCAAAGTCGCGCACCTGATGCAGGCGGGCACGCAGATCGGCCGAATTGGGCAGTCCCTTCACGTACCAGCCCAGGTGCTTGCGGAACTCGAGGGCGGCGCCCACGGCGTCCACCTCATACGACTGCACCATGCGCGCGTGATCCAACGCCACCGCAAAGCGCTCGGCCACCGGCGGTGTCTCCGGCATGGGTTGACCGTCGAACAGCGCACGCGCCTGCCGGAAGATCCACGGCTGGCCGTACGACCCGCGTCCGATCATGATGCCGTCCGCGCCCGTGTGGTCCAGCATGCGTTTGGCATCCTGCGGCGTCTTGATGTCGCCGTTGCCCAGGACCGGGATGTCGAGCGCCTGCGCCACCATGGCGATCTCGTCCCAATTCGCGCTGCCACTGTACATCTGCGTACGGGTACGGGCGTGCAGCGCAAAGACCCGCGCGCCGGCGTCCTGCATGCGGAGGGCGATGCCCACCGGATCGCGCATCTCCTCGTTCCAGCCGCTGCGCGTCTTGACCGTGACGGGCAATGGTGTGGCCTTGGACACGGCGCGGATGATGTCCTCCACCAGGTCCAGATCCTTGAGGCAGCCGGACCCGCCGTTGCGACGCACCACCTTCTTGACCGGGCAACCGAAGTTGATGTCGACGAAGTCCGGTGCGAACAGGTCGGTGACCATGGCGGCCGCGTCAGCCATGGCCTTGGGGTCGGCCCCGAAGATCTGCACGCCGATGGGCCGCTCTTCGGGCGCGAAGCGCAGCTTGCTGATGGTGGCCTGGTTCTCCCGGCGGATGCCTTCTGCCGACAGGAACTCCGTCACGACCACGTCCGCCCCGTGCTGGTGACACAGGCGACGGAACGGGGACTCTGATATCCCGGCCATCGGGGCCAGGTATAAAGGAGTCCGATTGGGGACGGAAAACGGGAACGTCTTGCGGGCCATGGAGTTGAAGCTACCACAGCCGGTTGGGACGGGCAACGCGTGCCGGGCGGGACTGTTTGACTCAGGGCGTCCGTGTGTTACCATACGAGGCTATGGAACTGCGCGAGTTCTTCTCCGAAGACGCTGTCCAGCTTGAGCTGCAAGGCACGAGCAAGGACGAAATTCTCAAGGAACTCATCGGGCTGCTCAAGCTCGATGAGAAGTCCGAGGGCATGCTGTTCAAGATGCTCAAGCGACGCGAAAACCTCGGCTCTACGGGGATCGGTCGTGGCATCGCGATCCCGCATTGCCGGTCGCTGGTCGTCAACCGCCTGCGTGTGGCCTTTGGTCGCAAGCGCGATGGCGTGGACTTCAAGGCCATCGACGACAAGCCGGTCAACTTCTTCTTCCTCATCGTCGCGCCGCCGCTCGAGGTCTCCAACCAGTACCTCCCGGTGCTAGGCAAGATCGCGCAGTTCAGCAAGGAGAGCGATGTGCCGGGACGCTTGCTCGAGTTGAACGACCCGGCGCAGTTCATGGCGTTGCTCGAAGAGAAGCGCGTCTAACGCCAGCACTCCACATTGGTGAGTCGGTACGACGCGGCGTTCACGATCCTACGTGGACGCCGCGTCGAGTATGCGCCGTATCGTTCCCAGTAGTTCACTGGCACTGAATGGCTTGGCGACCAGCGCGAGCTCACGCGCCGCGACCCCGCGCATGACGGCATCGTCGTCCGCGAATCCGCTCATGAAGACCACGCGCATGTCCGGATAACGCTGCTCGACACGCGCTACGAGCTCAGGACCTGACACCTCGGGCATGACGACATCGCTGAGCAGCAGATGTGGTGGCGCGTCCATGGACACGAGCGCGGCCTCGGCCTCGGCGGCACCAGACGCGGACGACACCTGATAGCCGGCCCGTGCCAATAGGGCCACGGTGGCTGAGCGCACGGCCGGATCATCCTCGACCACCAGAATGTGTTCACGCCCGCGCATGGACGCCGCGGGCTGATTGACGCGCGACTCACGCGCAATCGCCTGCGCAGCCACCGGGAAGGTCAGATGAAACGTCGTGCCGGCCCCGGGGGCGCTGGTGACTCGAATGTCGCCGCGGGATCCGGTCACGATGCTGTACACCATGGCCAGACCGAGTCCGGTTCCGCGGTCGCGCGATTTGGTGGTGAAGAACGGCTCGAAGATGCGCGGCAGCACGTCGGCAGCAATGCCCTGCCCACTGTCTGACACGTCGAGTGTCACCCGATCATCGCCGCGTTGACGCGTGGTGAACGTCAGGCGACCGCCCTGCGGCATCGCGTCGCGGGCATTGGCGGCCAGGTTGAGAATGACCTGCTCGAAGCGTTCGGGGGAGAACATCACGGCGGGAAGGTCGGGCGCACCATCGATCTCGACCGTCACCGCATCACCAACCAGTCGGGCCACGAGATGCTCGAGCTCGCGCAGTTCCGCGTTGATGTCGAGCGGTTCTTCCTGCACGACCTGGCGCCGGCTGAACACCAGAATCTGTCGCGTGAGATGCGACGCGCGCTGCGCCGCGGCAAGAATCTCGGAGGCTTCTCGTCGTTCCCCGTCATCCAAGGCCGCGGCATCACGCAACAGCTCGGCATTGGTGGCAATGGCCGACAGATAGTTGTTGAAGTCGTGGGCAATGCCGCCGGCAAATGCGCCGAGCGCTTCGAGCTGCTTCGCCTGCTGCAGTGCTGCGCGAGACTGGTCGAGTGCCACCTCCGCGCGCAGACGATCAGTAACGTCGAGCAGCACGCCCATGGCCAACGTCTGGTCTTGACGTTCCAGTCGTCCGATTTCGAGCTCCATGGTACGTATGTCACCGCGCGCATCAGGTACCTGCCAGGCTCCGGCGCGCAGCGTGCTGGATTCAAGCGGCAAGGGCAGCGCGGCAAACCGATCATGCTCCCCTTCGACAAACAGATCGAGAATGCGTGTGCGTCCCTCCACCTCGACTCGTTCGCCGAAGAAACTGCGCGCCGCATCATTCATCTGCTCGAGTCGTCCGTCGACCAGTCGCCAGATCACGGTGGGCAGGGGACTGGTGGCAAACAGTTGCCGATATCGCGCTTCACTGCGGGCCAGTGCCTGCTCACGGTCCGCAACGGCGTCCGCCATGGCGTTCATTGCGCGGCCAAGCTCTGCAACTTCCGTGACGCCGTGCACCGTGGCGCGACGACCTGACTCGCCTTGCGCGAGTGCCGTCGCTACCGAGGTCACCTCTTCAATGGGGCCCGCAATGCGCGATGCGAACACCAAGGCCAGCGCCGACATGCCGCCGATGAGGAGGAGACCAAGCAGCAGATCCACACGCAACCGCCGCTGCACTTGCGCCAGCGTGGCCGTAACCGGCACACCAACATAGGCCATGGCGGCAAGCGTTCGCATGGGTTGCTGCGCCACGATGCGATTCGTACCATCGAGTGAACGAAGCTCCCAAAGCGTGGAGGGCAGCTTGGGATCGTCCTTGAACGCCGTGGATTCCGCGAAGTTGCGGTCGATCCAGTGTTCGAGATCGAGACTGCGCAGGAACACGCGCCCGTCTGCGCGCAGCACGGTCAGGACCGAATTGGGTGGCAGGTCCCGCATGAATCGCATGGCCGCCATAGAATCCACGCGAAGGCCGGCCCCCACATAACCCAGCAGGGTGTTCGTACCGGCCTCCCGCACCGGCTGCATGAAGGGAATGACCCACTGCGCTCTGGAATCGATAGTCGAGCGCACCGGCTGGCTGATGGTGAACTGCTTCGATTGCTCGACATCGCGAAAGAAGTCCGTGGTCGCAAGCGACGCCGCACGTCGGAACTGCGTGAGTGGCACCAGCGATCCGCGTACGTTGCCCTGCACGTCCGACAGCCAGATGTTGCTGAACCCACTCGAGGCGTCACGAAAGAGCGCGAGGATGAGCGAGTCGCTGCGCGTCGTCTGATCGCGCGGATCGAGAACGCGCGAGGCACCGGCGAGCAGCAGCCGGGCGCGGGTCACGTCGTCATCGAGCAGCTGCGTGGCGCGAATGGCTGCCTGCCTGCCCTGCTCCGCCAGATCACGCCGCTCACGTTGCGCGCGCTCGAAGGCCCGTACCACTGCCAGAACGGCCAGGGGAACAGTGAGGGCCACCGCCAGCAGTGCAAGCTGCCGACGGATGCCGGGGCGAAAGGGGCTCGAGAAGCCAGGCATGCCGCTCGTACGCTAGGGCTTCATGTGGGGAGCGTCCAGAGGGAATTGCAGTCCCGCCCCATTATCCGGTGTCGACCCTGCCCCGTTCTTGGCGGGCGCCCGCCCTGCGCGTGCCTTAGTGGTCTACCACCACACGGCGAATGGGCGCTCGAAGACGCAGCCAGACGCGGGCGCTCTGCAACAGCGCCGCCGCCGCCAGACCAGCCACCAGGCCGATCCAGAGCCCGCGCTCCCGGTAGCCGGTGTGGAAGCCCAGGACATAGCCCAGCGGCACGCCGATGCCCCAGAAGGCCACCATGTGCAGGACAGCCGGAATGCGGGTGTCACCCACGCCACGCAACACTCCACTGGTGACGGCCTGGAGTCCGTCGAAGATCTGGAACCAGCCAGCGAGTGGAATGAGGGCCACCGCCACTGCCACCGTTGCCGACTCGGTGGTGTACCGGGTGGCCAGCCACTCCGGGGCAAGGATGAACACGATCGCGCTGATGCACATGAAGCCCACACCGCACACAATGGCGGCGACGGCATCGCTGCGCGCCGAGGACAGATCGCCGCGGCCGATGGCGCGACCCACCACGGCTGCTGCCGCCCCGCTGATACCAAGGGGCACCATGAACGTCATGGCCGCCATGCTGAGCGCAATCTCGTGGCCTGCGAGGGCCGCCGTGCCCATCCAGCCCATGAACAGGGCCGTGAGCCCGAACGCAAAGCTCTCGAAGAACCACTGCGTTCCGATTGGCGCCCCAATGCGAAGCATGCGCCGCATCGGGGCTGCATCCCACACTGCGGCGCGCCATGGCCTGAGGGTCGGACGGAGCAGCGGCCAGGCCAGCCAGCCGAGCACGATGCACATCACCCACATGGATATGGCCGTGGCGTAGCCCGCACCCTCCACTCCAAGGGCCGGAAATCCCCCACGGCCCTCGATGAGCAGCCAGTTGGCCAAGGCATTGACCAGATTGGCGACCAGTGCCGCAGCAATAATGGGGCGCGTTGGCCCCATGGCCTGCAGCGTCTGGCGAAACACATTGAACACAAAGAACGGCACGGCGCCCAGCAAGCGCCGACGCGCGTAGACGGCCGTTTCGCTCACCACCTCGGGCGGTTGGCGCAGTGAACTCAGCACCCACTCGCCAGGCAACAGCGCGAGCATCACCACCACGGCCACTGCGCTGGCCATGAGGAGACCGCGCTGCACGCCACGCGCCACGGCCTCGGAGTCCCCGGCCCCAACAGCCTGCGCCACCACCGGATCGAGTGCGAAAAGCAGGCCGATGCCGAAGACGCTGACATTGAAGAAATAGAAGTTCCCCAAGGCCACGGCGGCGATGGCCGCGCCGCCGAGGCGACCAACCATGAGCGTATCCACGAGGCCCATGGCCTGGATGCCCACGTTGATGAGCACGATGGGCGCGGCCACCTGCGCCATGTCACGCAGGTCCTGCTGCCACCCGCGCGCGCGTCCCGTCGTGCTCATGGCCTGCCGCGATTCATCGCGATGGTTTCGCCCCGGTGTTCTGCTTCGCGTTCAGCACCAGCTCACGCACCTCACGCAACAGACGCGGTGCGTCATAGGGAATGCCATCCTTGATGGTCCAGGCCACACCGCCACCCGGCCCTGCCGCCGCATCGGCACGCGGCGGATAGAAGACCTTGAGGTCCTCCAGTGGGTTGCCGTTCACGACCACGAGGTCCGCCAGATAGCCCGGGCGAACACGGCCGAGCCGCTGTCCCTCTCCGAGAATCGCGGCGTTGTTGGCGGTGACGTGCTGCAGCACCTTGAGCGGCTGGAATCCCGCTTCCTGATGCAACTCGAGTTCGCGAATGAGACCGAAGCCGTAAATCTGATAGATGAAGCCTGCGTCCTCCCCTGCCCCGATTACTCCGCCAAGTCGCTCGAAGTCACGCACGGCCTGAAACCAGATCCGGTAGTTCTCTTTCCAGTAGGCTTCATCGGTGCTGCTCCAGTTGGCGAAGTACGACCCGTGGTTGGCCGGGTCCGGCTTGAAGAACTTCTCCAACGTTGGATGCAGATACTCGGCGTACCACGGCTGCGTTTCGGCGCGCTGGAGGTCGCGGCTGGCCTCGTAGATGTCGAGGGTGGGGTTCCACGCCACGCCGCCCTTCACCATGGCCTTGAGCACATCCTGCAGGCGCGCCGGATCGGCTTCACGCCAGAGGCGACCCGCCAGACGAAAGCGCATGCCCTCGTCGGCATAGTTGAAGTTGGACGGGAAGTGCTGCACGCCATCGGGAATCGCGGCATCCGGCACACCGTACCAATGCTCGATGGACGTGAGGCCGTGCGCGGCCGCATCCAGCGCATTGGTTTCGTCCACGGCCATGTGATGCGCCACACGCAGGCCCTGCTTGCGCGCTTCGTCGAGCACCGCACCATACACGTCCTTGTCCATGCCAAACAGCTTGAGACCGTCCACACCCTGCGCCTTGAGATCGCGCACGCGCTGCCGCGCGTCGGCCTCGTTCTGCGGTACCGGCATGTAGGCGTAGCGCGCATACACGTAGAAGCGCGGCGCCATGACCTCCCCGTTCAGACTGCGCGCCCTGAGCGCCAGCGTCTTTGGCGTTTCGCTGGACACATCACGCACCGTGGTCACGCCCATGCCCAGCCACAACTTGAACTGATAGTCGAGAGGCTGCGCGATACCGCCGCGCTCGTCCTGCACGTGACCGTGCAGGTTGATGAGGCCCGGCACCACGTACTTGCCGCGCGCGTCGATTTCGACGTCGGCGGGTGGACGGCGCGCCGTCCCGCTTTGCATGGCCACCGGATCGAGACTCACGATCTGCACGATCCGATTGCCTTCAATGATGATGTCCTTGGGCCCCTCGGCCGGGGTGCCGTTGCCTTCCACCACCATGGCGCCGCGAATGGCCAGACGGCGCGGACGGACGCCGTGCGTCGGTGCCGTACCTTGCGCGGCCGTCTGCGCCTCAAGCACACTCGTGAGCGGTCCAGCCACGCTGAGTGCGACGAGCAACGGCAGGACGGACACGCGGCACCAACTCATGCCGACGGATGGGACGCAACGGCGCAGGCTCATCGGATCACTCCCACTCGATGGTGGCGGGGGGCTTGGAGCTGACGTCATACACCACACGATTGACGCCGTCCACTTCGTTGATGATGCGACTGGAGATTCGGCCCAGTACTTCGTGCGGGAAGGCATACCAATCGGCCGTCATGCCGTCGGTGCTCGTCACGGCGCGCAACGCAATCACGTGCTCGTACGTGCGACCATCGCCCATCACGCCAACCGAACGCACGGGGAGAAATACGGCAAACGCCTGCCAGATATCGGGGTACAATCCCGCCGCGCGGATCTCCTCGAGGTAGATGGCATCGGCGCGGCGCAGCATGTCGAGTGCCGCCGGCGTGACTTCACCCAGCACACGAATGGCGAGCCCGGGGCCCGGGAACGGATGACGGCCCACCATTTCCTCGGGCAGCCCCAGCTCGCGTCCCACGTTGCGCACTTCGTCCTTGAACAGTTCACGCAGCGGTTCGATGAGCGCGAACTTCATGTCCTTGGGCAGACCACCGACGTTGTGATGGGTCTTGATGGTGGCCGAGGGACCACCCTTGGCGCTGACCGACTCGATGACATCGGGATAGAGCGTGCCCTGCACCAGAAACGCCGCATCCTTGCCGGCTTCGGCCGATGCGCTTTCGAACACACGAATGAAGTGCTCGCCAATGATCTTGCGCTTGCGCTCGGGCTCGCCCACACCGGCCAGCGCGGAAAGGAAGCGCTCTTCGGCGCGCACCGTGATGAGCCGGATGCCAAGATGCGCGCCCATGGTGCGCTCCACCTGTTCACGCTCATGCAGGCGCAGCAGGCCCGTATCCACGAAGATGCAGGTGAGCTGATCGCCGATGGCCTTGTGCACGAGAGCCGCCGCCACACTGGAGTCCACACCGCCGGACAGACCACAAATCACCTGTCGGTCGCCCACCAGCTCGCGGATGCGCGCGACTTCCTGATCAATGAAATGCCCCGGCGTCCAGTCCGGCGTGCAGTGACATACCGTGAACAGGAAGTTCTCGATGATTTCCGCACCACGTGCGCTGTGGTGCACCTCGGCGTGAAACTGCACCGCATGAATCGGCTTGGTGGCATGACGGAATCCCGCACAGGTGCTGCCGCTATGCGCTGTGGCCACGTAGCCAGGCGGCACCGTCTCCACATGATCGCCGTGGCTCATCCACACGGTGGTCTTTTCGCCCGCGGTGAAGCCCGCAAACATGCCGGCGGCTTCGTCGATCGTGACCTCGGCCCGTCCATATTCCCGGCGGCCGCCCCCGACCACCGCGCCACCCTCGAGATGGGCAATGAGCTGCATGCCGTAGCACACCCCGAGCACGGGCGCGATGTCGAGCAGCTCGCGCGGGACCGTCGGCGCGTCGGCGTCAGTCACGGAACTCGGGCCACCCGAGAGAATGATGCCGGTCGGCTTCCACGCGCGAATCCAGTCGAGAGACTTGGTCGGCGGGTGAATCTCCGAATACACGCGGGCTTCACGGACGCGGCGCGCAATGAGCTGCGTGAACTGTGAGCCGCAGTCGAGAATGAGGATGCGGCTGTCGGTTGCGTGCGCCATCAGGACTTCCACTCCGGTCCGGTGAGCTTGAGGAATTCCACCGCCTTGGTCTCGAGATCGAGAATGGCGCCGGTGGGCGCGCCGTGCAGCCAGCCGCAGCCTTCACCGGGGTTGACCAGCAGCGAATCGCCGCGCGACTTCATCTCGGGGATGTGCGTGAAGCCGTGGACGATGACCTCGTGGCCGTCGATGCTGCGCTGATGCACATCGGCGAGATCGTGAATGAGCAGCACGGACTTGCCGCCCAGATCAAAGCTGTGCGGCGACTCGTACAGCTCGGCAGCGCCGAAGCCGGTGCGCGCCGCGGCCACGAGTGCATCACGGTCGCCGTCGTTGCGGCCAAACACGCCAAGCAACGGCAGTGACAGATCCTGAAACGGTTGCAGCGAAAACGGGGAGCAGTAGTCGCCAGCGTGCATCACCAGCGACACGCCGCCAGCCAGCATCTGCTCCAGCAGGGCCCGCACAGCGGGCACACGGTCGTGCGTGTCGGACAGCAGGCCAATGCGCATCAGACGGATCTCCACTCTGGGGAAAGACGCTCGCGGCGAACGAGGTCGTCGAACGTTTCGCGTGCGCCCACCACCGCGAAGCGCTCACCATCAACGAGCACTTCCACCGGTCGCGGGCGGGTGTTGTAGTTGGATGCCATCGAAAAGGCGTACGCGCCGGCGGTCTGCAGCACGAGCAGATCCCCCGTGCGAACCGCGGGCAGTTCGCGGTCCTTGGCGAAGAAGTCGCCCGATTCGCAGATGGGGCCGACGACGTCAGCCGTGAGGCGTTCCGCAGACTCGTGCACGGCCTCAATGCCATGATAAGCCTGGTACAATGCCGGCCGGATGAGATCACTCATGCCGGCGTCCGTCACCACGAAGTCCTTGCCGGCGGCGTGCTTGCGGTAGAGCACCGTGGTCAGCAGCACACCGGCTTCAGCCACGAGAAATCGACCGGGTTCCAGCAACAGCGTGAGTCCGGTCCCCGCAACCGCGGCGCGAACGGCTGTCGCGTAGTCCGGCAAATCGACCGGCTGCTCACCCGGTGCATACGGAACCGACAGGCCACCGCCCACGTCGATGAATTGCAGCGCGTGCCCCAGGGCGCGAGCCTGCGCCACCGCCTCGAGCAGGCGCGGCAGGGCGTCACGCAGCGGCACGGCATTGCTGATCTGCGAACCCAGGTGCATGCCGAGACCGCGCAGGGTCACATGCGGACGTTCGGCAATCACGCCGAGCAGTCGCGTGACGTCGTCGCGTGGGATGCCGAACTTCTGGCCCTTCTCGCCGGTCTTGATGTACGCGTGTGGCGTATCCACCGTGACTTCAGGATTCACGCGGATGGCAATGGGCGCCACCACACCACGCAGCGCGGCACGCGCGTTGACCACCTCGAGCTCGGCTTCCGACTCGATGTTGATGAGGCGGACGCCGGCAGCCAGCGCCATGTCGATTTCCTCGACGGTCTTGCCAACGCCGCTGAACACGACGTCCGCGCCGCGAAAGCCGGCAGCCAGCGCGCGCTGCAGTTCGCCGCCCGACACGATGTCCACACCCGCACCGAGTTCACGCAACAGTCCGAGCACGGCCAGATTGGAGTTGGCCTTGACCGCAAAGTGGATGTGATGATCCACACCCGCGAAGGCCTCGTCGAGGACCCGATAGCGTGCCCGGATGGTTGAGGCGCTGTATACGTAGGCCGGGGTGCCCTCAGCCGCCGCGATGGCGGGCAGCGGCACCTGCTCCGCGTGCAGCACGCCGTCGCGGCGTACGAAGCCGCTGGCCGTCACCGACGGGGCGCCGTCGGCGGGCGTCAGTACGAGCGCGCCCACACGACCTCGTACTTGGCCGGCTCGCCGGTCACCATGCAGGTGGTGGGAGCGACCGGTGAACGGAACTCCGCATCGGGAATGCAGCGAATGGTGGCCTTGGTTTCTTCCTTGACCCGCGCCTCGACGGCCGGATCACCGTTCCAGCCGGCGTACACAAAGGCGCCCGGTCCTTCCATGACTTCCTTGAACCGCTCGTAGCTGATGGGCTCGCGGATGCTGTTGGCTTCAAGACGGGCACGCGCGGCGGCCAGCATGTCGGCCTGAATCTGCTCGAGCACCACCGGCAGTTCCGTGCGCAGGGTGTCCAGCGCAATCGCGCGCTTCTCGCGCGTGTCGCGCCGCACCAGCATGCCGCTCTGCTGCGCGAGATCACGCGGACCGATTTCCATGCGCAGCGGGATGCCGCGCAGTTCCCAGTGGTAGTACTTGGCGCCTGGCTTGATACCCACGCGGTCGTCCACGTGCACGCGAATGCGCTCGTGGTCCGGACGCTTGAAGCTGCCAAGGTCCTCGGCGATGCGCTTGGCCGCTTCAATGGTGGCCGCACGTTCCTCGTCGGTCTTCCAGATGGGCACGATGACCATCTGGATGGGGGCGAGACGCGGCGGCAGACGCAGCCCCGCATCATCGCCATGTGTCATGACGAGTCCGCCGATCATGCGCGTGGACACGCCCCACGACGTGTTCCACGCATGATCCATCTGGCCGGCCTCGTTCTGGAAGGTCAGATCGAAGGCCTTGGCGAAGTTCTGCCCCAGGTTGTGCGAGGTGCCGGCCTGCAGCGCCTTGTTGTCCTGCATCATCGCTTCGGTGCAGTAGGTGCGCAGCGCGCCCGCGAACTTTTCCGCGTCGGTCTTCTGACCGGTGATCACGGGCATGGCCATGTACTCCTCCATGAACGTGCGGTACACGCCGAGCATGCGACGCGTCTCCTCTTCCGCCTCATCGTGCGTGGCGTGCGCCGTATGGCCCTCCTGCCAGAGGAACTCCATGGTGCGCAGGAAGAGGCGCGTGCGCATTTCCCAGCGCACCACGTTGGCCCACTGATTGTATAGCAGAGGCAGATCGCGGTAGCTCTGCACCCACTTGGCGAACATCGAGTAGATGATGGTCTCCGAGGTGGGGCGCACCACCAGGCGCTCCTCGAGCTGCTTGCCACCGCCGTGTGTCACCACCGCGCATTCGGGCGCGAAGCCCTCCACGTGCTCGGCCTCCTTGGAGAGGAAGCTCTCGGGGATGAACAGCGGGAAGTACGCGTTCACGTGGCCGGTGGCCTTGAACATGTCATCCAGCGCGCGCTGCATGCGCTCCCAGATGCCGTAGCCCAACGGACGAATGACCATGCACCCGCGCACCGGCGAGTAGTCTGCCAGCTCGGCGCGCAGCACCAGTTCGTTGTACCAGTCGCTGAAGTTTTCAGCGCGTGGGGTCAGCTTCTTGTCGTCACTCATGGCTGGACTCGTGAGGCATGGATGCCCAGGCCACGAGGGCCTCGAGCGAGGAAAAAACCAGATCGTCGTGCGCCGAGCGCCGAACCCGCCACGGGGCCTCAGTGGACGACGGGTCAACGATCACGAAGGCGCGGGCATCGGCCTTGCGGCCCGCTTCCAACTGCTTGTCGAGCTTCTGACTGCGCAGCGCATACTCCACCGCGCAGTCGGCGTCGCGCAGCGCCCGTGCAGTTCGCAGCGCGGCGTGTGGTGCGTCGCCGGTATCGGGCGACTGTGCCACCCAGAACGCTGGTGTCGCCGGCGCCGCCTGCAGCAGACCACGACTCCGCAGCAATTCACCAATGACAACATCACCCATGCCAAAGCCAAGGGCTGGGAGATCGGTGCCACCAAGGGACTTGAGCAGGTTGTCGTAGCGCCCACCACCACAAATGGCACGGAACTCACCCACGTTGTCGAAGAGCTCGAAGACAATGCCCGTGTAGTACGCCAGACCACGCACGATGGTGAGATCGAACTGCACCCACGTGGCCACGCCCAGCGCATCGAGATGCGCGAGGTACTGACGGAAACGCTCGACATGCTCCCGTACCGCGGGGGCGTCGCCATACCGTGCCGCCACGGTCGCGAAATCCAGGGTGCCGAAGCCAAGCACCGTGTCCACGATGTTGGCGTCGAGTCCGGCCGCTGCAAGCTTCTCCGCTGAGACCTCGCGCGGCTGCCGCTCGAGTTTGTCGAGTACCGCGTACACGGCCGCCCACGAGGCCTCGCCAATGCCGAGGTGCGTGAGCAGACCGTTCAACAGCCGTCGGTCACTGACACGTGCGCGTACGTCGCGATCGCTCAGACCAAACGCGCGCATGATCTCGATCGCGATGGACACGAGCTCGGCGTCGGCCAGCACGTCGGCTTCGCCCACGATGTCCACGTTCAACTGGAAGTGCTCGCGCAGCCGCCCCTTCTGCGTGCGCTCGTAGCGGAAAAGCTGCGGAATGGCAAACCAGCGCACCGGCTTGCGCAGCGCCTGCGCCTTCGCACCCACCATGCGCGCAAACGTCGGCGTCATTTCCGGACGCATGGCGACGGCGCGCTCACCCTTGTCGGTGAAGTTGTACAGCTGGGTCACGATCTCCTCGCCGCTCTTTTGCGTGTACAGCTCGAGTGGCTCGAGCGGCGGACCATCGTACTCCTGAAACGCATAGCGCCGCACGACGCGGCGCCAGGTATCGAAGATGTGGGCTCGTTCGGCGAACTGGTCTGGATAGAAGTCGCGAAATCCCGGGAGCGGCTTTTGTGACATCCCGGAAAGTTACCGAGCTACCGGAGGCACCTGCAACCGTTCCATGGCATCGCCCACCGTGTGGAAGGAGCCCGTCACCAACACGGTCGCCGCCTCGGCACGAGCCTCGGCCAGCGCGCTCGAAAAGTCATCCACGCGTGTCACGGGCAGACGCTCGGCCTCGGCCCATGCCGCCACCTCGTGCAGGTCCCAGCAGCGACTGACCGGTGCCGTGGGCGCCATCGTGACAACGATGCGTTCCGCCACGCGTGATACGGCCTGCAGGATGCCCCGCCAGTCCTTGTCGCGCAGGACGCAGACAACCGCCGTCACCGGGTGCGGCACGCCCACGGCCAGCAGATTGTTGACCACCGTGGCCGCCCCGTCCGCATTGTGCGCCACGTCAAACAGCCAGGGGGGCGCGTGGTGGAAGCGACCAGCCAGCCGTACGCCACGAAGGGCTTCCTGCGGATGCTCGGCCAGCTCTGCCCACGGCGATCCGGCGCTGCGCAGCATGGCCAGTGCCACGGCGCAGTTATGGGCCTGGAACTGCCCCACCAATGGCGTGAGCAGCTCACGGGATTGGCCGTTCATCGTCAGCGTGAAGCGCGTGCCCACCGACTCCACACTCACCTGCTCCACCTGCCAGTCACGGCCCGTCACCAGGATCGGTGTACTGCTGGCCGATTCGGCGTGCGCTTGCAGCGCCGCACGAATGGCGGGGTCCGTTTCGCCGATCACCGCCGCGCAACCGGCCTTGTAGATACCCGCCTTCTCGCTGGCGATGGCTTCGAGTGTATCGCCCAGAAACTCGAGATGATCGAAGCCGATCTGTGTCACGCCCGCCGCAACGGGATGCACGAGATTGGTCGCGTCCAGTCGCCCGCCAAGCCCCACCTCCACGACGGCCACCTCGACGCCGGCCTGCGCAAAGTAGTGCAAGGCCATGGCCGTGGTCGCCTCAAAGAACGTGGCGCCCAATTCCGCCACCAGTGGCTCATGGGTCTCGAGCCAGCGCGTGACCTCGGCATGCGCAATGGGCACACCGGCCACCATGATGCGCTCACTGAAGTCGACCAGATGCGGGGAGGTGTACTTGCCAACGCGACGTCCGCTGTGGCGCAGGATGGCGTCGAGTGTGGCTACGGTGCTCCCCTTGCCATTGGTGCCGGCGACATGGAACACCGGATACTGGCGCTGGGGATTGCCGAGTGCCTCGAGCAGGGCGGCCATGCGCTCGAGGCCGAGGCGCCAGGCACCACCGGTGCGCGAAAACAAGCGTCGGAGTGCGGCATGGTAGGCCGACTCCGACGCGCGACTGCCGGCCTCCTCCAAGGGAGGCGGTGCCAGCGGATGGCTCAGGGGATCACCCAAGGCCGCTCGGTCAGGTTTCCTGCTGGGAATACCCCGCTGCAGCGGCCGGCTTGCCCGTCATGTGGCGAAGCAGGCGCGAGAGCGTGCCCTTGAGTTCCTTGCGGTGCACCACACGATCCACCATGCCCTTCTCGAGCAGAAACTCTGCCGTCTGGAAGCCTTCGGGCAGGTCCTGTCCAAGCGTCTGCTTGATGACGCGCGGACCGGCAAAACCAATCACGGCGCCCGGTTCGGCAATGATGGCGTCACCCAGCATCGCGAAGCTCGCACTTACGCCACCAGTGGTGGGGTTGGTGAGCACCGAGATGTAGGGGATGCGCCGCTCGGCGAGCTGCGAAAGCACGGCCGAGGTCTTGGCCATCTGCATGAGCGACAGAATGCCCTCCTGCATGCGCGCACCGCCCGAAGCCGACACCACCACGAGTGGGTGCTTCTTCTCCAGCGAACGCTGACCGAGGCGGGCAATCTTCTCACCCACTACCGAGCCCATGGAGCCGCCCATGAAGGCGAAATCCATGATACCGATGCCCACGGGCATGCCTTCGAGCTGACCGGTGACAGTGAGAATCGCGTCCGTGTCGCCAGCGTTGGTCAACGCCTTCTTGAGGCGACTCGGATAGTCCGGGAATCCGAGTGGGTCGACCGAGCGCAGTTCGCCACCGACTTCGAGCATCGTGCCCTCGTCGAGGAGGAACGACGCGTAGTCGAACGCCCTGAGCCGGCGATGGTAGTCGCACGCCGGGCAGACGTTGAGATTGCGCAGGAACTTGTCACGGATATCCGTGTGATCGCAGGCCTCGCACTTCTCCCAGGTATCCCGTGGGATTTCGAGCCGCTCGCGGAGCGGCTGGCGGGGCTTCTTTTCCTTCCGGAACCAGGCCATAGACCGTGAAAGATCGAAAGACGTCGGTCGGAAGGCTAGGCCTTGCGTCCCGGCTTCTCAGTACTTGGGACGGTCAGAGACCGAGGGCGTCCGGCTGCCCCCGACCTTCGGCCGAAATGCGAAGCAGTACGGCCACAGCCAGCCAGCTCACCATGAGGAATGAGCCGCCGTAGCTGAAGAACGGCAGCGGGATGCCCGTGACAGGCATCAGGTTGAGCGTCATGCCCACGTTCACCATGACGTGCACGAACCAGGCCGACATGAGCCCGAAGGCCACCAGACTCGGAAACATGTCCGCCGCACGGCTTGCCACCCGCGTACTGCGGAGGAAAAGCGCCAGAAAGAGGCCGAGGGCCAGCGACACGCCAATGAACCCCAGCTCTTCGCCGACAATGGAGAAAATGAAGTCGGTTTGGCGTTCCGGGATGAACTCGAGGCGCTTTTGCGTGCCCATGGTGAAGCCCTTGCCGAACAGGCCACCGGAACCAATGGCCACCTTGCTCTGCGTCACGTTCCAGCCCGAGCCCTGGCTGTCGATGGACGGGTCCAGGAACACCAACAGGCGCTTCTGCTGGTAGGGCTTGAGCGTATCCCAGAGCAACGGGGCCACCACGCCCATGACCACGTTGGCCACGACCAGCGCCACGCCTTCCACGAGGTAGGGGCGATACCAGAATACGAGGGCCACCAGCACGAGGAACCAGGCGCCCCACACGCCGGTGCTGAACGCCAGAATGAGACTGATGCCGGGACTGGCCAGCATGAGCAGCAGGGGCCAGGGCACGCCGGCCCAGAACAGCATGGCGAACAGAATGCCAATGAACGTGAGGGCCGTGCCGAGGTCCTTGGTGGCCAGCACCAGCACCCAGGGTACCGCCACCACCATGATCGGCTTCCAGAGCTCGCGCAGCGTGGTCACGGTATCGCGCTGCGCCGCCAGTACACGCGCCAGCATGAAGGTCGTGGCCAGCTTGGCCAGCTCAGCGGGCTGCCCGAGACGCACGCCACCGATGGTGAGCCATTGCTTGGTACTGGCGGCAGTGCCGGCGCCGGTGCCTAGAAACTGCAGCGCCACCAGCATCACGCAGGCAAGGACATAGAGCGGCCAGGCACTCCACTCGATGAGCCGCACGGAGCCCTGCATGACCACCCAGGCCACCACAAGCGACACGCCAAAGAACAGGGCCTGCTTCTGCCACAGCGTGGCGACACCCGCTCGCGGCGTTTCCACCTGTCCGGCAGAGTACACCATGGCGACGCCAAAAATGCTGAGCAGCAGCGCCGTGATGAGCAGCGGAATGTCGATGGACTGGCGCCGGAGAATGGAGGTCGGCATGCCGTCAGTCGGTAATGGTGTTGGCGATGGTCAGCGACGTCTTGAGATATCGCTCCATCAGCTTGGTGGCCACGCGAGCCGCCGACGAACCATGCAGCCCCTCTTCCACGATGATGGCCACGACGATCTTGGGATTGTCTGCCGGCGCGTAGCCTACAAACCAGGCGTTGTCCTTCTGACCGTTGACCTGCGCCGTGCCGGTCTTGCCGGCAATCGTGAGGCCCTTGATCTGTGCGCCAGCCGCGGTGCCGCGGGAGACCACGTCGGACAACGCGTCCTTGATGCCCTGCAGTTGCTCCGGCGTGAGATTGAGGATCTTTTCGCGCTGCGGTTCGCGGGCTACGATCTGCGGCGTGGCGGCGTAGCCATCGGTGGCCAGTGCCGTGTAGAACTTGGCCATGTTGATGGGCGTCTGCGCGTTGTCGGCCTGGCCGATGGACAGGCTGAGCACCACGGACGGATTCCAGCCGCGTGCTCCGTACTGCCGGTCGAAGTACTTGCGCGTATCCGGCCACGTGGACGTCTTCTCGAACGGCAGGTCCACGCCTGACTTGCGGTCAAAGCGCAAGCGCACGCCACCTGCCAGCAGGCTGTCGAGCCCGATGCGCAATCCAAGCTGATAGAAGTACACGTCGCAGGACTTGGCGATGGCCTCCGCCAGTGTGATGTCGCCGTGACCCTTCTTGTCCCAGCACTTGAACACGCGGCCCATCCAATAGCCGCCTGTGCAAGGCTGCGGCATGCGCGTGCCCATTGTGACCAGGCCGCGCTCCATGCCGATGATGGCTGTCGCCAGCTTCCAGGTGGATGCGGGCGCATACGTGCCGGCCACCGCACGATTGTACAGCGGCGTATGCTTGTCGCCGAGCAACTGGTTGTAATACGACGCCGGAATGCCGCCGATGAAGCGGTTGATGTCGTAGCTCGGCGCTGAGTACAATGCCAGCACGCCGCCGGTCTTGGGGTCGAGCGCCACAACCGCGCCACGCAGCGAGTCGCCGTAGTACTCGTGTGCGTACCGCTGCAGATCGATGTCGATGTTGGTGCGCAGTGGTGGTGGCGCCTCGGGCTGCACTTCGGGACGCACCCCGTTGTCCCGCACGACACGATTGCGCGCGTCAACTTCTACAAAACGTTGCCCCTCGCGGGCACGCAGCAGTTCTTCGTATTGTGCCTCGAGTCCCTGCTTGCCGATCTGCTGGCCGGCCTTGTACGACTCGTAACGCTCCTTCGCGAGATCGGCGTCGGAAATCTCACCGGTGTAGCCCACAAGCGCGGCAACCGCGGGCCCGTCGGGATAGTAACGCTTGGGTGAGTTCTGAATGATCAGCCCGGGGAATTCGGCGCGACGCTCCTCCAGCACCGACACGATCTGAAACGAGGCGTCGTTGAAAATCACGGCCGGTCGCGTGCGCGCCTTGCGGAAGCGACGCACGGCGAGCTCCTGCTGCGCCGAGTCGATGTCCACGACCGTGGCGAGCGTACGGAGCGCGGAGCGCAGCGAATCTTCCGTGGGACTCAGAATGGATACCGAGTAGCCCGGCAGATTCTCGGCAATGATTTCGCCGTTGCGATCGTAGATGATGCCGCGGGCACCGGGCAGTGGCACCTCGCGCAGACGATTGGACTCCGACGCCAGCAGATAGGTCTCATTCTCCAGCACCTGCGCGCGGAAGAACGCGCCCCCGAGCAGGAGGAAGAGACCGATCAGCAGCCCACGCGCCACGCGGGCCCGGCGCAGCACCGCATTGGGATGGTTACTCATGGTGGCTCACCTGCCGACACTCCTCGGCCGCCCGATGGCGGCCGGCAACACGTCAGCGCCCTGGTGGGCGGTACAGCGGACGGAACAGCACGAGCAGCAACACCGCCACCACCGCAGTCAGCGCCGCAGACAGCGGGGCCCACACCAGCAGAGAGACCGCCAGTGACGTGCCCAGTGCCGCGCCCATGAGCAGGGTGGTCGCGATATCAAATACCCACTTCCCCACAAAAACGAACAGGCCCGTCAGGCCCACGTGGTCGGCGAAGAATACCGCCTTGAGCCACGAGGCTCCAAAGGCGATAAGCGTCAACGCCAGCGTGCTCGCACCAAAGCTGTCGGGGGCCAGCGCATCCACCGCGAGCCCCACAAGAAACCCGGTGAGCGCCGCTACGCCGGGCCGGAGGCGCACGGCCGCGAACAACACGGCGATGAGTGCAAAGTCCACGGCCACACGGCCGGGAAAGAGCGGCCGCACGCCGAACTGCGCGAGCATGAGCAACACAAAGCCAGCAAGCCCCCGCAGAGCGCTGCCCAAGCCGGAACTACCTCCAGGTGTTGGGCGCACTAGCGCAGACCTCCCGGAGGCGGCCCCACCCGCTTGGTCGAATCAGGGCGGGGCATGGTTCCGCCACCGATGGTGTCAGCGCGCGCCAGACTGTCCGCCCGCAACGAGTCCAGCACGGCGCGTCGTGCCGTGAGTTCGTCGAAGGCGGCCTTGCGTGCGATGGAGTCGCCGGCAACGGCCACGGCGCGTGCGGCGCTGTCGGCAGCCGCCACGCTGGTCCACACGCCGTTCACGCCCTGTTGCGCACGCGCCGACTTGAGCACCAGCACCGGCCCAATGGCGTCCGGCAACACGACGGGACGCAGCAAATAGGTGCGCGCCCACTTCTCCGGCGTGGAGAGTTCACCAATGACCACGCCAACCGGTATCCCGCGCGGATAGGTCGCGCCGAGCCCGGAGGACACCACGAGGGTGCCTGTGTCGAGCTTGGCACGAAATGGCACGCCACGCATCTCCAGCAACCAACGTTCGGCGCCACTCGCCAGATGCGGCTGCACGATGCCAAACGCCGACTGATCCACACTCATGGCGCTGACGCGAAAGTCGGGGTGCGCCCAGGTGATGGCGCTGCTCGTGTACCGGTCGGTGCTGGCCACCATGCCCACAAGACCGTTCGCGGTCACGACCGGCGAGAACGTTTCCACGCCGACATCGCTACCGGCCGTAAGCGCGATCGTGAATTCGTCGCCGGGACGCTGCGGCAGCAACTCGGCGGGCACGAAGCCATCCTGCAGTCGCGCAGACAGGCCGAGCAATCCGCGCAGCGTGGCGTTCTCCTCGCGCACGGCGCGCATGGAGAACGTGTCCACCACGGCAGAGCCGCGGGCCTGCAACACATCGTTGCGCGACACGACGGCGGCACGCACGGTGGATGCACGCGCTTCGAGTTGCACCAGCGGCATGAGTACGGTGGCGCGCAGCGTGGCTGCCACCTGCTCGCGCACTCGACGCGGTGACACGAGCGCAATCAACCCCAGCACCAGACACACCAGCACGAGGCCGGTGTCGAGACGACTGTCTCCGCGGGCGTTCCGCGCCACGCTGCTGCTCCCTTACGTGGTGAGGACCGACCAGTACTTCTCTTCGTCGTCGAGGATCTTGCCCGTGCCGCGTACGACGCAGGTGAGCGGATCCTCGTCCACGTGAATGGGCAGCCCCGTCTCCTGACTGAGCAATACGTCGAGGCCGCGGATGAGCGCCCCGCCGCCCGTCATCACGATGCCACGATCGACAATATCCGACGCGAGTTCAGGCGGCGTGATTTCGAGCGCACGACGCACCGCATCGACGATCTGCTGGATGGGCTCCTGCACCGCTTCGCGAATTTCGCTCGAGTGCACGCGCACCGTCTTGGGGATACCCGACACGAGGTCACGACCCTTCACTTCCATCTCGCGCTCTTCGCCCACCGGATACGCCGAGCCGATCTGAATCTTGATCTGCTCCGCCGTGGGCTCACCAATCAGCAGGTTGTAGTTCTTGCGCATGAACTGCACGATGCTGATGTCGAGCTCGTCGCCACCCGTGCGAATGGACGTGTCGCTGACAATACCACTGAGCGCGATGACGGCGATTTCCGTGGTGCCACCACCGATGTCGATGACCATGTTGCCCGTGGGAGATTCCACCGGCAGGCCAACACCGATGGCCGCTGCCATGGGCTCGGTCACCATGAACACTTCCTTCGCGCCAGCACCCAGCGCCGAGTCACGCACGGCGCGCTTTTCGACTTCGGTGATGCCGGAGGGCACGCACACGATGACGCGCGGCTTCACCTTGAAGACGTGCTTGTCGATGACGAGCGTGAGGAAGTAGCGCAGCATTTTTTCCGTCACGTCGAAGTCGGCAATCACGCCGTCTTTCATGGGACGCACGGCCATGATGCCGTCGGGCGTACGGCCGAGCATACGCTTCGCCTCGAGGCCGACGCCCTTGATCTTCTTGGTCTCGCGATCGAGCGCCACAACGGACGGCTCGTTCAGCACGATCCCTTCGCCCTTGACGTAGATCAGCGTGTTGGCGGTGCCAAGGTCAACGGCGATGGCATTCGCCGGAAAAAACGAATTGGACTTGCTAAAAGGCCAGAACATCCAGGGGGCTCGGGGTGGCGCGCCCAGAAACGGGGCAGCGCCTCGATGAAAGACGGGCAGCGGCGGCTAGCGGTAAAGTATCGGTGCACGCGAAAGCGGACAAGCTATTGGCATTACGTGATCTAGACCACGTTATCCGCCTCCGGCTTCGGCTCCGCCTCAGGCTGCGGGCCCGAGACGGCAGCGGCCCCCCTGCCCGGCTGGACAGGGGGGCCGCTTCGGTCCGTCTTCGATCAACCGACGAAGCTGGCCGCGTCCACGAGGTCCATGCCGAAAGCCTCGGCCACCCCACGGTACGTGACCTGACCCTGCGACATGTTGAGCCCCTTGAGCAGCGCCGGATTCTCCGACAGCGCCCGCTTCCAGCCCTTGTTGGCCAGCTGCAAGGTGTAGGGGAGCGTGGCGTTCGTGAGGGCCAGCGTGCTGGTGCGCGGCACGGCGCCCGGCATGTTGGCCACGCCGTAGTGGATGATGCCGTCCACCGTGTACGTCGGGTTCTCGTGCGTGGTGGGCTTGATGGTCTCCACACAGCCACCCTGATCCACCGCCACGTCCACAATCACGGCGCCCGGTCGCATGCGCGCCAGATCCGCGCGGCGCACGAGCTTGGGCGCCTTGGCCCCCGGAATGAGCACGCCACCGATGACGAGATCGGCGGTGCTGATCTGCTCGAGGATATTGTGACGGTTCGAGTGAATGAGCTGCACGTTGGCCGGCATCACGTCGCTCAGGTAGCGCAGACGCTCGAGCGAGAGGTCCAGCACCACGACCTTGGCGCCGAGACCGGCGGCCATCTTGGCGGCGTTCACGCCGACAATGCCACCGCCAAGAATGACCACCTTGGCCGGCGCCACACCCGGCACGCCACCCAGCAGCACACCGCGGCCGCCAAAGAGCTTCTCGAGGTACTTGGCGCCTTCCTGCACCGCCATGCGGCCGGCCACCTCGGACATCGGGATGAGCAGGGGCAGGTCGCGATTGGGCAGTTCTACCGTCTCGTACGCAATGCACGTTGCGCCGCTCGCGAGATGCGCCTTGGTCAGCGCTTCATCAGCGGCGAAGTGGAAGTACGTGAAGAGCGTGAGGTCGGAGCGCAGATGCTGCCACTCGCTGGCAATGGGCTCCTTGACCTTGAGCAGCAACTCGGCCTTGCCCCACGCCGTCGCGGCATCGGGCACGATCTGCGCGCCTACAGCGCGGTAGTCGTCATCGTCGAACCCGCTGCCGATGCCGGCGCCGGTCTCGACAAACACTTCATGACCCAAGGCCGTCAGCGCTTCCGCACCTGCCGGCACCAGCGCCACGCGGTTCTCGTTCGTCTTGATCTCTTTGGGAACCCCGATACGCATATTCAGCTCGTGTAGAGTGGGGAGTGTCGCAGGGGATAACCGTTCGTTCAGCGCACGGCCTGGGGACCCAGGCTCACCAGCACATGGCGATCGGGGTTGAAGTACTCACGGGCGACTTCGCGCACCGTGTCCTCGTCGATGGCCTCAACCAGGGCCATCAGCTGGTCAACCGTGCGAAACGGCTCACCGTAGAGCGCGGTCGTGGCTGCACGATACATGCGCGACGACACGCCCTCCATGGACAGCACCAGTTGTCCGCGCAACTGCCGCTTGCCGGCCGCCAGCTCCTCGCTGGTGAGGCCGTTGGCCGCCACCTCATGCATGACCTCGCGTACGGCGTCGAGCGCCTCCTGCGCGGTGTCTGGCGCGCTGGCCAGATACACGCCGTGGGCGCCCGTGTCGGCGAAGCTGCTGTTGAACGTGGACACGCTATAGGCCAGTCCCAACTCTTCGCGTACACGCTGAAAGAGCTTGGAACTCATGCCACCACCAAGCAGCATGTCCACCACCGCGAAGGCGAAGCGGCGCGGATCGCCATAGGCGATGCCCTGCCCGCCCAACACGATGTGCGTCTGACCGATGTCGCGGCGCAGCACATGTTCGGCATGTGCACCGGCCGCTTCCACGGGATCCACCGCAAACGGTGTCATGTCGCCGCGCGGGCGCTGCGTCCAGCCGGCACGATCGAGCACATCGAGCAAGTGCTCGTGGTCCACGCGGCCACTGGCGGCCACCACCAGACGCCCCGGGTGATACGCGCGCGCGTGCAGTGCCTGCAAGTCGTCGACATCGAGCGCCCGCACGGTGTCACGCGTGCCGAGAATGGCGTAGCCGTGCGGATGATCACCCCACAACGCACGATTGTGCACGTCGAAGATGATGTCGTCTGGCGTGTCCTCCACCATGCTGATCTCTTCGAGGATGACCTTGCGCTCAAGCGCGAGATCATCGAGACGCAGCATGGGTTCGAACACGAGCTCACCAATCACCGTCGCCGCATCGGCGAGGTGTTCATCGAGCACGCGGGCCTGATACGACGTATGCTCGCGCTCGGTGTACGCGTCGAGCGAGCCGCCGAGTGTTTCGAGCGACAGCGCAATGTCCTGCGCGGAATACGAGCGGGTGCCCTTGAACACCATGTGCTCGAGCAGATGCGATACACCCATTTGCTCGGCCGACTCGTGCAACGTGGCCGCGCGCACCCAAGCCCCGAAAGCGACGGACCGCGCCCCCGGAACATGTTCCGAGAGCACGGTCAGTCCATTGGGCAGGTCCGTGCGTTGCAGCGTGGGCGCCGCAGCGCCCGAAGCATCAGCGCCGATCGCGACCACCGCCGTTCCGTCCACCGCGTCCACCGCGGTCACCACCACGTTCGCCACGCTCGCTGTCATCACGACGCGGGCGCTCGGCCGGCTCGTCGGGCATGCCTTCCGGCTTGGGCAGCAGCGCCTTCATGCTGAGGCGCAGGCGGCCACGCTCATCGCGGTCCACCAGCTTGACCGTGACACGATCGCCCTTCTTGCAGACGTCTTCCGGCTTCTCGACGCGTTCCCACTTCATCTCGGAGACATGCAGCAGCGCTTCGGTGCCGGGCATGATTTCGACGAAGGCGCCGAAGGCGGTCACCGTCTTCACCGTGCCTTCGTAGGTCTCGCCCACCACCGGCTCGGCGGTGATGGCCATGACCATCTGCTTGGCGCGCTCCATGCTCTCGCCACCGACCGCGGCGATGGTGACCGTACCGTCGTCGTCCACCGTGAGCTCGGCACCCGTCTCTTCCTGGATGCCGCGGATGTTCTTGCCCTTGGGGCCGATGAGCTCACCGATCTTGTCGACCGGGATCTGCACCGTCACGATACGCGGCGCGTACTTGGACAGTTCGGTGCGCGGAGCGGCCAGCGCCTTGTCCATTTCACCGAGGATGTGCAGGCGGCCTTCCTTGGCCTGCGACAGCGCCTCTTCCATGATCTTGAGGTCGAGCCCCTCGATCTTGATGTCCATCTGGATGGACGTGATGCCATCCTTCGTGCCCGCGACCTTGAAGTCCATGTCGCCGAGATGATCTTCGGTGCCAAGGATGTCGGTGAGGATCGCGTACTTCTTGCCTTCCTTGATGAGACCCATGGCCACACCGGCCACGGCCGCCTTCATGGGCACGCCAGCGTCGAACAACGCGAGCGAACCACCGCACACCGAGGCCATCGACGACGAGCCGTTGGACTCGAGCACATCGGAGACGATGCGGATGGTGTACGGGAACTCCGCGAAGTCGGGCAGCACACCCTGCAGCGCGCGCTCGGCCAGGTTGCCGTGGCCAATTTCGCGGCGGCTGGTGCCACGCATCGGGCGCACTTCACCCGTCGAGAACGGCGGGAAGTTGTAGTGCAGCATGAACGAGCGCGTGACTTCACCCGCCTCCTTGATGGAGTCGAGACGCTGCGCGTCCTTGGCGGTGCCAAGCGTGGCGGCCACGAGGGCCTGCGTCTGTCCACGCGTGAACAGCGACGAACCATGCGCACGCGGCAACACACCATTGTCGATGCTGATGGCGCGCACTTCGTTGGGCTTGCGGCCGTCGACGCGCAGACCGGTGTCGAGCACCTGCGCACGCAGCTCGTGATACTCCACGTCGCCGAGGATGGTGTGGATGTCCTTGGCGTTGTCGGGGAATTCGGCCAGCAGGCCTTCGGCCAACTCCGTCTTGGTGCGCTCCACGGCCTCGATGCGCGTGTGCTTGTCCTTCTGATTCAGCGCCTCGCGAATGCGGCCCGAGGCCAGCTCCTTGACGCGCGTGCTCACGCCTTCCGGCGTCTCCGCCTTGGTCCAGGCCATCTTGGGCTGCTGCACCTTGGCGAGCAGCTCTTCCTGCGCGGCGATGAGCTCACGGATGCCGTCGTGCGAGAGGCGCAGCGACGCGAGCACGTCCTCTTCGGACACCTCGAGTGCGCCACCTTCGACCATCACGATGGAATCCTTCGAGCCGGCCACGACGAGCTCCATGTCGGAGAACGCGAGCTGCTGGAAGGTGGGGTTGAGCACCCAGTGACCCTGCACACGACCCACACGCACACCGGCGATGGGGCCGAGGAAGGGAATCTTGGACGCATTCAGCGCAAAGGACGCGGCGACGAGCGCCAGCACATCGGCGTCATTCTCCTGGTCGGCGGAGATGACGTAGATGAAGACCTGTACTTCGTTCTTGAAGCCTTCCGGGAACAACGGCCGGATGGACCGGTCGATGATACGCGCGGCGAGGATTTCGTGATCGTGCGGGCGGCCTTCACGCTTGATGAAGCCCCCCGGGATCTTGCCGGCGGCGTAGGTCTTTTCCTTGTACTCGACCGTCAGGGGAAAGAACGGGAGAGGGCTCTGGTTGTCACTCACCGTGACAGCGGCGAGCACCATGGTCTCGCCGAAGGTGACCACGGCCGAGCCGGCCGCCTGCTTGGCCATGCGGCCCGTTTCGATCACCAGGGGGCGGCCCGCGAAGGTCCGCTCGATGCGATGCATCATTTGCTGTAGTGCCTCATGAGAACGCAAATCGCGCGGAAGGCATGATTGCCCCCGCGCGACAACGCGACGTAAGCCGGCTTAGTACCGGAGTCCAAGGTCCTGCACGAGCGTGCGATACTGCTGCACGTCCGTACGCTTCAGGTAGTCAAGCAGCCGGCGGCGCTTGCCCACCAACTTGAGAAGGCCACGGCGGCCGTGGTGATCCTTCGCGTGCGTGCGGAAGTGACCCGTGAGATAGTTGATCCGCTCAGTGAGGAGCGCGATCTGAACGCGGGTGGAACCGGTATCCCCTTCGTGGGTCCGGAACTTATCGATCGTGGTAGCCTTGTCGAACGCCATCGTCGTAGTATTCTCAGCCGTTACAGGCGCGTTCTACGCGCCGCGGGTCCTTGCGCCCAATTGCCGGTAGCACGGTAGCTTACACCACTCCGCCCCGCCTGTAAAGGACTAAAGCGTGCCTGAAAGATATCTGGGGCGAATCGTCAGCAAGTATCGGGTCACCCGCCATCTCGGCACGGGGGCCTTCTCGTGGGTCTACGAAGCCATCGACCAGGACCTTGAGATCCCGGTCGCCCTCAAGATTCTGCGTCCGGAGTTTGCCGGACAGCCTGAGGCCGAATCGCGCTTCCGACGGGAGGCGGCCACCGCCGCCAAGCTCCGTCATCGCCATATCGTGTCGGTGCGGGACGTGGGGCTGGTGGACGGCGCGGTCTTTGTCGCCATGGACCTGTACCCCAGCACCCTGGGCCGGCGCCTGGCCCTGGTCGGACGCTTGAGCGAGCCCGACTGTGTTCGACTTGGCATCGATGTCGCGGCCGGCCTCAGCCACGCGCACGCCAGCCAGATCGTGCATCGGGACATCAAACCCGACAACATCCTGCTCGACGATCAGGGCTCCGCGGTGCTGGCAGATTTCGGGCTGGCCCGCGCGCTCACCACCATCACCGCCGAGCATGCGACGGCGGCCGTGCAGGGCACGCCCCACTACTTCAGCCCCGAACAGGCCCGCGGCGCCGACGTGGACGGTCGCAGCGACTTGTATGCACTTGGTGTCACGCTGTTTCGCGCGGCCACCGGTCGCCTGCCCTTCGAAGGCGACGATTGGTACGCGGTGTCGCGGCAGCACATTGAAGAACCCGCGCCGTCGGCACGCGAGTTGGTACCCGAGTTGAGTGAAGAATTTGATGCGGTGCTGCAGCGCCTGCTCGCCAAGGCGCCAGAGGCACGTTATGCCAGCGCACTGCAATTGGTCGATGCGCTCGCGGCCCTGCCCTCTGCCCCCGCGTCGGCCGCGCCCTCGCTGCGTTCGGCATCACACACCATCGAGGCCTGGCCCACCGCGCAAACCGCGCCAACCCCCGTTGCATCAATGCGGCGTTGGGTGCGGCCAGCGTTCGGCGTCGCTGCCGTGCTCACGTTGCTTTCGGTTGGACTCTGGCTTGCAGGACCTGAGCGCTGGGGATTGGCCGGACTCGGCGGCCCAGGTGTCACGCCACCGATCGACAGTCTGGGAGCCGCGCAAACGGATACCACGCGCGTCGCGCAGGCGACGCCACGGCCAGTTGGTGCCGATACGCTGGCCGCAGGCGACAGCATGACCCGTGACAATACCGGCAACACCGCTGGCAATACGCGTCCAACGGGTACGGCGTCGGGCAACCGCGACCAGGGCACCGGCACCAAACCGTCACGTGTTGTACAGTGGCAAATCAGCAGCAGCGACAGCGCGCAGCTCTTCATCGACAATCGCGCCGTTGGGGTTGGTGCATTCACGGGTGAGCGCGCGCTCACACCGCGCACCACGGTACGTGCGGTGTTGCCGTCGGCCGCCGCGACGTGTGCGTGGGCGTCGCGCGACACGGTGCTGACGGGACTTCGAGCGGGTCAGACCGTCATGCTCTCGCTGCCCGTACGTCACTGCGTGGCGGTGCAGTTCGATATCGAGCCTCGCGACGCGCGGGTGCTCATCCTGCCGCTCGACGGTGGCCTGCGTTTCGAAACGCGTGCCGACAGCGCTGCGATGCTGGAGTTGCCGTCGGGACGCTACGAAGTGCGCACTTCGGCGCGTCGTTGCTTCACCATTACCGACACCATGACGGCCATGCGGCCCGCTGATGGATCGCCAGTGAGTCGTCGCCTTCGGTTGCTCTGCAACTGAGGCGACAGGCCGGGCATCAGAACGCCGTCGTGACGAGACTGCCGACGGCGGCGCCCAGCACAGTGCCCCACCAGAAGCGGCTGGATTTCCACCATGGACGAACCGGCTCGAGCACCAGCAGCATATGCTCCCGCTTGACGCGAGCCACTTGCGATGTCACCAGCGCCGTCGCGGTATTGCTGTCGCGCGACACAATGGTCAGCCGAGCGACGAGGGCATCACGCTGCGCGCCATCAACCGCGTACCCCTGCATGCCCGCACGAATCCATCGCGATTCCTGCACGCGAAAGATCGCCGTGCTGTCGGTGACCGAGTCGATTTCGAAACGCGGGGCATCGCGCGGAATGCGCGGCAGCACCGGCTCCGGCGCACTCAGCTTCGGTGACGCACGGCGACAGGCGTGAAGCGTCGGCACGACGACACACAGCGCGCCCACGACCATCTGCCGCGTGCGTCGCGCGTGGTGTGTCACCTGGTAAAGACCGCGCGGAGATCGTTGAACGTGACGAGCAGAATGAGCGCGAGCACCGCCAGCACACCGACGCGCGCAAAGGCCTCACGCGTGCGCATGCTGAACTCGCCACCCTTGATGCGCTCGGCGATCACCATGAGAATCTGTCCGCCATCAAGCACCGGAATGGGCACGAGATTCAGGATGGCGATGTTGAGGCTGAGAAAGGCAATGAGGGACCACAGCGTTTCGGCGCCGTTCTTTGCGGCCTGCACCGAGGTGCGCGCAATGGCGATGGGCCCACCCAGCTGATCGGCAGACACGCCGCCTGTCACCAGCCCACCAATCACGGAGACCACCTGCTCCGCCATCATCCACGACGCGCGCGTGCCTGAGGCAATCGCGGTGCCGAGCCCGACGGGTTCACGCACAACCGAGTCGCGCACCATGACACCAATGCGGCCCACGGTCCGCAGTTCACCGCTGATCGGGTCCTTCACTTCGGCGGGCTGTGGGGCAATGCTGCGCGAGACACGGGCACCGTTGCGCTCCACGTCCACGGTCACCGAACCACTGGTGACCGGTGATACCTGCGCAACGACCTCGTCCCACCCACGCACGCTCTTGCCATTGATGGCCACAATGCGATCACCCGACTGCAGGCCGGCCACCTGCGCCGGTGCTCCCGCCACAACCGAGTCCACCACGGCCGGCAGGTACTGGCGGCCATAGGTGTAGTAAATGCCGCTCGACACGCCAATCGTCAGCAGAATGTTCATGATGACGCCAGCCGACAGGATGAAGACGCGCGCCAGCGTCGACTTGCTCTCCACCCACCGATCTGCCGGAACCGCCTTGGGGCCGAACGGTGCCATGGCCTCGTTGTCCCACAAGTCGGCTGGCACATTGTCGGGCCGCTCGCTGCCGGTGTCGAGCGATCCGCGCTCCCCGGCCCCGCCCTCGATGCCGGCCATGCTTTCGTCGTCGCGCGACGCCATGCGCACATAGCCGCCCAGCGGAATGAGCGACACGCGATAGTCTGTCTCACCGCGGCGCCATCCGAACAGCCGGCGACCCCAGCCCAGTGAGAACACGGGGGCGTACACGCCGCACATCTTGGCGGCCACAAAGTGCCCCAGCTCGTGCACGAACACGACCAGACCAAACACCAGCAACGGTGCGATGTAGACTGACACAGCCGTCATCGATTCACTCCCCTGGATGATCCTGCACGTGGAGGCGTGCCGCCTGATCGGCTGCCTGCAACTCGTCGAGCGTGTGGCCTGGTCGGTCGGCCAGCGTTTCGAGGGCACTGGCCACGCACCGGGCTATACCCGCGAAACGCAGCCGGCCGTCAAGAAATCGCGCCACCGCCGCCTCGTTGGCGGCGTTATACACCGCCGGGGCCGCCCCGCCCAGGCGACCGGCCTCGATACCCAACTGCAGCATCGGGAAGGCGTCGTGCCGCACGGCTTCGAACGTCAACGCGCCCTGTGCTACCGGATCGTAGGATGGTACGCCGGAATCCGGCACCCGTTCCGGCCAGGTGAGGGCGTAAAGAATGGGCAGCTCCATGGACGGCACACCCATCTGGGCCAGCACACTGCCGTCCACAAACTCCACGAAGGAGTGAATGATGGACTGCGGGTGCACCACCACGTCAATGCGGTCATAGGGCACACCGAACAGGTGATGGGCCTCAATGACTTCGAGCGCCTTGTTGGCCAGCGTCGCGCTATCGATGGTGATTTTGCTGCCCATCTGCCAGGTCGGGTGCTTGAGTGCATCCGCCACGGTGGCTTCGGCAATACGCTCCGCACTCCAGCTCCGGAACGGGCCGCCTGATGCCGTGAGAACCAGACGACGCACCTCGTCCGGCCTGCGACCCGCGAGGCATTGCAGAATGGCCGAGTGCTCGCTGTCCACGGGCACCAGCGCGCCGCCGAATTGCGTGGCCGCTTTGGTCACGAGGTGCCCCGCCATGACCAGCGTTTCCTTGTTGGCCAGTGCGACTCGCTTGCCGGCTCGCAAAGCCGCCAGGGTGGCGTCCAGGCCCGCTGCGCCCACCACGGCGTTAATGACGACCTGCACATCCGGATGCGTGGCGGCCGCAACGAGACTGGTCGGACCCCGGCCCCAGTGTGCCGGCGCCTCCACGTCCTCCTGCACCAGGCCCAGGTAGGCGGGCGACCAGATGTCTTCGAGTTGCGCGAGCGCCTGCTGATTGCCGTTGGCCGTCAGCGCCACCGCCGCAAACCGATCACGCTGTCTCTCAAGAACTCGCAGGGCGCTCGTGCCAATCGAGCCGGTGGCGCCGAGCAGCGCGACCCCCATGCGATGCGCGGACGTTACCATCAGGATGCCCCCGGCGCAGGCAGCAGCAGCACGTCGTACAGGGCGTACACCACCGGCAACACGAAGAACAGCGAGTCGAGACGATCCAGCACGCCACCGTGTCCTGGGAAGATGGAACCGCTGTCCTTCACGCCGCCCTCACGCTTGATGAGCGACTCCGCCAGATCACCAATCTGTGCAACCACACTCACCACGCACGCAAACAACACGAGCCCGAGTGGCGAAAAGGCAAGTTGAGCGCGCGGCACGAGCACCAGCGGCACAAACGCCGTAGCCACCGCGACAGTCAGCACGACACCACCAACGGCACCGGACACGGTCTTCCCGGGGCTTACGGATGGCATGAGCTTGCGACCGCCAATGGCGCGACCGGCAAAGTACGCGCCCGTATCGCTGGCCCAGGTGAGCACCAGCGGCAGCAGCACCAGCAGGGCGCCGGCGGTGTCGCCAATGGCAAAGCGGTGATAGCGGAGACCATACACGAAGGCGAGCGCGCCACCGGTATAGAGCACGCCGAACAGCGTGGTGGAGACCGCCGCCACCGGACCGCCGTCCACACCCCGCAACCAGATGGTGAGGGCAAACAGCGCCAGTACCACCAGCATGGGCAGCACCAGCGGAATGCGCAGCACGCCCAGGGTCTGACCATGTACTGCCAGCGGAATGAGTGCCGACAGCACAATGCCGACGCCGCTCAGCGGTTTGGCACCGGCCCCGCGCGCAATGCGATAAAACTCCCACGCCCCGATGGCTGAGAGTGCGGCGGCCAGGGTGGCCAGTGCGGCGTCGCCAAACCAGATGATTCCAACGGCAAGCGGCGCGCCGATGAGCGCCACGACGACACGACGACCGAGTTCGCTCACGAGGGGATGGGAGGGGTGAGGCGGGACAAGCGATGACACGGCGCCGGATGGGCACCGCCCGGCGCTTCAGGGGCGCGGCTCAGGTACGGGGCTCAGGTACTGACGCGACCGAAGCGACGATCACGACGCTGGAAGTCGCAGATGGCTTCGTAAAGCGCCGCGCGGTCGAAGTCCGGCCACAGCACACTCGAGATGTACAACTCGGCGTAGGCCACCTGCCAGAGCAGGAAATTGGAGAGACGCTGTTCGCCCGACGTGCGAATGAGCAAGTCGGGATCGGGACAGCCCGCCGTGTACAGGCGACTGGCAATGGCGTGTTCGTCGATGTCCGCCGCACGAAGGGCGCCGGACTCGATGTCGGCGGCCAGGAGCCGCGCAGCGCGCACGAGCTCGGCGCGACCGCCATAAGAGATGAACAGATTGAGCCCGAGGCGTTGCCCGCCCGACGTCTCACGGCGCACTCGTTCGACGGCAGCGGCCGCAGCCGGTGAGAGCCGTGTCAGGTCGCCATGTACGTGCACACACACGCCCTGGGACTGCAGCTCGGCCGCTTCGCGGGCGATGTACTCCTGCAGCAGCGCCATGAGCGCCGAAACCTCGGTCTCCGGTCTTTGCCAGTTCTCCTGCGAGAACGCAAACAGCGACAACCACTCCACACCGGCTTCGAGACAGGCTTCGACGGTCTCGCGCACCGCCTTCATGCCAGAGCGGTGGCCGAACGGTCGTGGCATGTGGCGCTCGCGCGCCCAGCGGCCATTGCCGTCCATGATGATGGCAATGTGCCGCGGCACCGCCCCGTGCACGCGAATGCGCGCCAACAGGTCCGACGCGGAGTCAGTCATGCGGAAACGGGACGGTGCGGTACGGCACGGGGGAGACAGGTCCGCAAGGCGGACTCAAACCTCCATGACTTCAGCTTCTTTGGTCTTCAGGAGCGCCTCGAGCTTGCCGATGGCGTCATCGTGCACCTTCTGCAGGTCCTTCTCGGCCTGCTTCTTGTCGTCCTCCGACACGCCGTCGAGCTTCTTGACCTTGTCGCGGGCGTCCGTACGCGCATGACGGATGGCGATCTTGCCGTCCTCCGCCAGCTTGTGCAGCACCTTGACCAGCTCCTTGCGACGCTGCTCGGTCATGCTGGGCAGCGGCACGCGGATGATGCCGTTCTGGTGGGCCGGATCGAGGCCAAGGTCCGACTCACGAATGGCCTTTTCGATGACCTTCGCCTGACCCTTGTCAAACGGGGTGACGAGAAGAATGCGGGGCTCCGGCGCCGACACCGAGGCCACCTGATTGAGCGGCACCAGCGAGCCGTAGGCTTCGACCTTGATGGTGTCGAGCATGTTGGGCGAGGCCTTGCCCGAACGAATGCCCGCGAACTCGCGCTTGGAGTTCTCGATGGCCTTGTCCATGCCGGCCTTGGCGTCCTTCACGATCTGCGCAGTTGTGCTCATGAAACCAGTGTCCCTACGCGTTCGCCCCGAACGGCGCGAACGATCGCACCAGGGCGGTGAATGTTGAGGACCACCAACGGCAACTGATTCTCCTTGCAGAGCGTGATGGCCGTCTGGTCCATCACACGCAGCTCTTCGAGCATCACGTCGCGATAACTGATGGTCTCGTACAGGGTGGCGTTCGGGTCCTTCTTGGGATCCGCCGAATACACGCCGTCCACGCTGGTGGCCTTGATGATGACGTCCGCCTTCATCTGGATGGCTCGCAGCACGGCCGCGGTATCGGTGGAAAAATACGGGTTGCCCGTGCCGGCGGCAAAGATGACGGTCCGCCCCTTCTCGAAATGCCGCAAGGCACGACGCCGGATGTAGGGCTCCGCCAACTCTTCCATGCGGATGGCCGTCATGACCCGCGTATCCAGGCCGCGCTTCTCCAGCACGTCCTGCAGCGCCATGGCGTTGATGACCGTGCCGAGCATGCCCATGTAGTCGGCACCCACGCGGTCCATGCCCATCTGCGAGAGCTGGGTGCCGCGCACGATGTTGCCCCCGCCGATGACCATGCCGAGTTGCACGCCAAGACGCGCCACCTCGAGAATCTGGTCGGCAAAGAAGCCAATGCGGTCAAAATCGAAACCCACCCCACGCTCCCCGGCGAGTGCTTCGCCGGAGAGCTTGAGGAGAATGCGCTTGAACTTGAGGTCGCCCCCGTCTGCCACGGGCTCCCCCACGAGCGGCGGGTGGTCGTGAGCGTTGTCGCTCATGACCGCTTACTCAGCGCCGAGCTGCAGACGCGCGAAACGGTCCACGGTGATCGTGCCGCCGGCGCGCTTGGCGTGCTCGGCCACCAGCTGCGTGATGGTCTGGCCCGCGTCACGCACCCAGGGCTGGGGCATGAGGGTCACGTCCTTGAGGTACGCTTCCACCTTGCCGGTGGAGATCTTCTCGATCATGGCTTCGGGCTTGCCGGCCTCACGGGCCTGCGCCTCGGCCACACGCTGCTCGCTCTCGAGCTTCTCGGCGGGCACGCCGCTGCGGTCGACGGCGATGGGCGCCGCAGCCGCCACGTGCTCGGCCAGGAACTTCACGAGCTCCTTGGTGGCTTCGTGCTGCGCCACTTCGGGCGACGACGCCGTGACCTGCACCAGCGTGGCCAGCTTGCCGTTGTGGTGGCGGTACATGCCCACCTGACCGTTTGCGTCAGCGTCGAAGCGCACGGTGCGCTTCACGTTGACGGCCTCACCAGTCTTGGCGGCCGCTGCCTTCACGTACTCGGCCACCGACTCCGCCGCGTTGCCGTTCATCGGCTCGGCGAGGAACGTGTCGATATCCGCGGCGCTGGAGCGCAGGCGCTGCGCCACAAGGGCGGCCACGATTTCGCCGAAGGCGTCGTTGCGTGCCACGAAGTCGGTCTCACACGCGACTTCGACGAGGCCCGCCGACTGGCCGTTGTTGAAGACTTCTCCACCGACGATGCCTTCGCTGGTGGAGCGATCGGCGCGCTTCTCCGCCTTGGCGATGCCCTTCTTGCGGAGATACTCGACGGCCGCGTCCATGTCGCCGTTGGTCTCCTCGAGCGCCTTCTTGCAGTCCATCATGCCGGCGCCGGTGCGCTGGCGGAGTTCCGAGACGGCCTTGGCCGAAATCGCGGTAGTCATCGTCCAGTCCTGGGAAAAACGGTCTATGTGTACGGAAAAATTGCAGCGAAGCTGGGCCCTGCACACGAACGCCGCCGGAGTGGCCGGCGGCGTTCGCGATCCTGCATCCGGTCGCCGGGGCTAGTGCCCGGCAGCGGATTTCGTGCGTCCGACCGCGCGCTTACTCGGCGTCGGCTGCACCCGCGTCGTCGCCAGCGCCCGCTTCGGGCGCCGCGGCTTCCCCACCCTTCAGACGGGCCGCAATGGCCTCGGGCTTGGCCCGACGGCGACGCGGACGGCGATCGTTGCTGCCGCCGCCACGGTTGTCGCCGCCACCACGGTTGTCACCACCACGACCACGATCGCCGCGATCGGCACGCTCCGCGCCACGATCCGACGAGAAGGTGTACGTCTCGGCCTCTTCCTCGACCGGACGCGCGGGCGCCTCGCGGCGCGCCTCTTCGATCGTGTCGGAGACCACCTTGGTGATCAGCTCGACCGAACGGATGGCGTCGTCGTTACCCGCAATGGGCACCGTGATGAGATCCGGATCGGCGTTCGTGTCGACGATGGCCACGATGGGCACGCCGAGCTTGTTGGCCTCGGAGACGGCAATGCGCTCCTTCTTGGAGTCGATGATGAACAGCAGCCCCGGGAGGCGGTTCATCGTCTTGATGCCGGCGAGGTACTTGGACAGCTTCTCGCGCTGACGCGACATGAGTAGCTGTTCCTTCTTCGTGTAGTTCTGCAGCGAGCCGTCTTCGACGCCGGCCTCGAGCTCCTTGAGCTTCTTGACCTGCTTCTTGACCGTCTGATAGTTGGTCAGCATGCCGCCGAGCCAACGCTCCGTGACGAACATGGCGCCGCAGCGCGCGGCCTCGTCGCGCACGATGGAGGCCAGCTGGCGCTTGGTGCAGACGAAGAGTACGCTCTCGCCGCGCAATACGACCTCGCGGACGAGCTTCTGCGCCAGTTCGATCTGGCGGAGCGTCTTCTGCAGGTCGATGATGTGAATGCCATTGCGCTCAGCGAAAATGAAGCGGCGCATCTTGGGGTTCCACCGACGGGTCTGGTGCCCGAAGTGAACGCCCGCGGCGAGCAGTTGCTCGAGTGACGGAGTCGACATGTTGATGTGTCCTGGGGTTTTGATTCGCGTCCGTGATTGTCAGCGTCGGTGGCGACTGTCCCGCAGAGCGAAACGTCAGGCGGGACAGCACCCGCCACCAACTCGAACCACGTGTGAGATAGGCTGGTCGAGCCGTCGGTGCCCGAAGGCACCGACCACGCTCGATTAACGCTTCGAGAACTGGAAGCGCTTACGGGCGCCAGCGCGGCCCGGCTTCTTGCGCTCGACCTCGCGCGCGTCGCGCGTGAGCAGGCCGAACTCGCGGAGCTTCTTGCGGTTGCTCTCGTCGATCTTGACGAGGGCACGGGCAACGGCGAGCCGCACCGCGCCCGCCTGACCCGACATGCCGCCGCCGTTGAGCACGCACTTCACGTCGAAGTTGCCGAGCGTGTCCGTGAGCGTGAACGGCTGCTGAATGGCCGACACCAGCGTGGGGCGCGGGAAGTAGTCACCGAGCGTGCGGCCGTTGACGTCCCACTTGCCGGAGCCCGGCGTCATGTAGAGACGGCAGACCGCTTCCTTGCGACGGCCGACGGCGTGGATCTGTTCCGACATTACTTGCTGGCCTCGGCAGAGGAGAAGGTGAGCTTGGCCGGGTTCTGGGCCACGTGCGGATGCTCGGCGCCGGCAAACACGCGCAGCTTGCGGCGCAGCACCTGACGGCCGAGGGTGGTCTTCGGCAGCATGCCGTACACGGCCTTCTCGATGATGCGCTCGGGGTGCTTGGCGAGCATCGTCGCAAACGGCGTGTGCTTCTCGTGACCCATGTAGCCGGTGTGGCTGAAGTAGGTCTTCTGCTCCGCCTTGCGTCCGGTGACCTGCACCTTGGAGGCGTTGATCACGATGACGAAGTCACCCGTGTCCATGTGCGGGGTGTACATGGGCTTGTGCTTGCCGCGGATGATCTTCGCGACTTCCGACGCGAGCCGGCCCAGGACCATTCCTTCCGCGTCGACGATATACCACCGACGGTCGATATCCTTCGGGGTCGCGCTGTAGGTCTTCATGCTGACGTGATCCGTACGTGATGCGGGATGCCCGGTCTCCCGGTGCTCCCGGCAGAGGGTGAACCCTGTTAGATGACTGAAAATTTCCCGCCAAAACGGGACAGACCCGTAGCTTACTCAGGCCAGAAGTGGTTGTCAACGCACGGCTTGGAGTTCCAGATACGGGTTGAGAGGCCCTCGGGCCTTGCCAACTGCCGGTCCCGCCGCCACTGTCCCGCCACCGAGTCCGACCCGTGAACCGACGGGGCCGGTCCGCCCCCTCCCCAGCACCCGGAGACAGCATGTCGATGATGTCGGAGTTCAAGGAATTCGCCATGAAGGGCAGCGTGCTGGACCTCGCCGTTGGCGTGGTCATCGGCGGCGCCTTTCAGAAAATCGTCGACAGCATGGTGAATGACATCATCATGCCGGTGGTCGGCCTCCTGACCGGTGGCGTGGACTTCACCAACCGGTTCTTCGCCTTTGGTGGCGGCAGCTTCAACACGCTCGAAGAGGCAAAGAAGGCCGGCGCTCCCACGCTGGCCTACGGCGTCTTCCTCAACCAGGTGCTCACGTTTCTGATCGTGGCCTTCACGCTCTTTCTCGTGATCAAGGGTGTCAACCGCATGCGCCGGAACGCTCCCGCCGCCTGATCCCGAGGACCGTCCGTTACTCCGGGAGCGGTCCGAGGTCGACCAGGATCGCTCCCTTCTCCACGGCCTGACCGGCCTGGACCCGTACGCCGGTCACCACCCCGACTGCGGTAGCCCGCAGTTCGTTCTCCATCTTCATGGCTTCGATGACCACGAGACCCTGACCGGCGCTGACCGTGTCACCCGGCTGGACCGCCACACGGACGACCAAGCCTGGCATGGGGGCCACCAACGGCGCGGGTCCACTCGCCGCCGCCGAAGCCGCCGTCAGGTCCTTGATGGCCCGCATGCGCTCATCAAGGGCTTCGGCCTCGACCCGGGCCCCATCCACGTCGAGCTGCCATCGCCCGCGCTCCGTGCCGCGACGTGCCACCACCCGGTGCACCTGCTGCCCCACCCGCACCAGCCGCACCGGGGTCCCCGGGACATGCGTCAGTGAGGCCTCCACGGTCCGGCCATCCACGGTAACCTGCGCGCCATCGAGTTCCACCGTGACACGCTGGCCGTTCACATCCACGAGATACTTCATCGGTTCTCCCGCCGCAGCACGCACACGCTCTCCACGTGCGCCGTCTGCGGAAACATGTCGAAACACTCTACCGACTCCACCTGCCATGACGGCAAGCGAGTGAGATCCCGCGCCAGCGTCGCGGGATTGCAGCTCACGTAGACCACCCCGCGAAGAGCCCCGGGGTGCTGCTCCAGCCACGCCGTCACGTCCTCGTGCACACCGGCGCGTGGCGGATTGAGCACCACCACATCTGCCGTCAAATCGCGCAACGCGGCAACGGCCGACTCCATGCGCTCGGCGCGGATGCTCCAGCGCGCCGCCTGCTCTGCGCTCAGGGCCTCGTGCTGCCACTCCATCGTGCGCACGGCCTCGCTATCCAGCTCCACACTGACAACAGTGGCGCCGTGCTCAACCAGCGCGCGCGAGAGACGTCCCGTGCCCGCGTATCCATCCACGACGTGCCGGGCCTGCATCTCGCCAATGGTGTGCAGCACATGCTGGTGCATGGCATCGGCGACTTCGGCATTGACCTGCGCGAACGCCTGGGCAAATGCCTGCGCCTCGGCCACCTCCGGCCCCTCCGGTACCATCAGTTCCACGTCGGCATCGGCCGCGGGCACCCAGTGCACCTGCGTCACCGCGGGTGCACGCTGTTGCGCGACCTGCTGCCATTCCATCTGCTCCGGCCAGGCCTCACCGCCCTGCACCACCACGTGAATCTGCGCGCCGGCGTGTAGACCAGTTGCGTGCGGCGCGGTTGCGTGTAGCGCGGTTGCGTGTTGCGCGGTTGCGTGTTGCGCGGTTGCGTGTAGCGCGCCATCGCGACCTGCGTCTTCCAATGCGGCCGGCGCCGTGCTGGCGATGAGCCGGAGCGAGAGGCGCAGCGTCTCCCCAGACGGCAGGGCGACCACCGCGCGTTCCACCACGCTGCGCAGCGCTGACCAGGTGGCATCGATGAGCGGATGCACGATCTCGCAGTGCTCGAGCGAGAAGAGTCGCGCCCCCGCATCGTGGCGATGCAAGCCCGCCAGCCACCCAGAGCCGCGACGTCGTAGTGCCACCGTCAATCGCGTGCGATACGCCCACTCCGCGCCGCTCACGAGCGACGGCAATGGCACCTCGCGTCTGCCGATGCGCGCGAGTGTATCGCGCACGATCTCCCGACGCGCCTGCTGCTGCGTGGCGGCATCGAGATGCTGCAGTTGGCAGCCGCCGCACGCGTCGCGCTCGTAGTGCGCACAGCGCGCGTCCACGCGCTGCGTGGATGGCGTGATGACCTGCAGCACCCGACCACGCCCGAGGCGGCCCTGCACCCGATACGCCACCTGCACCACATCGCCGGGGGCGGTACGCGGTACGAACACCGCCAGGCCACCGAGGCGACCCACGCCATCACCGCCGGCCGCAATGCGATCGATGGTCAGCACCCCCACCTGCTCGGTGGCCGCGCCCTTCATCGAGCCCTCCGGTGCGCCTCGTGTCCGGCGTCCTCGCGGAGACTTCAACTCCGCAGTCCCTCGCGTCGCGCCATCGCGGCCCACGACACACCCGTAGCGGCTGCGGCCGGTGCGGCTGCCACACTCGGCGCGGTAGCGCTGGTAGCTGGCCGGCCGGCGTTGCGCTCCTCGTGCGCCACGAGTGCCGCGGCAATGGCCGCAAGCTCCAGTGTGCCCGCGTCCGTCACGGGCGAGGTGAGTTCCGGCAAACGCTGTTCGAGCCACTGGATGCTGATGTCGCCGCGCTGGAACTCCTCGTGATCCATCACGCGGAGATGGAAACCGCGTGACGTCTCGATGCCGTCGATGGTGAGCTCGTGCAGCGCGCGGCGCATGCGCGCAATGGCGAGTGCACGCGTGGGCGCATGCACGATCAGCTTGGCCAACATCGGATCGTAGTGCAGGCCCACCACGCTGCCCGCTTCGATACCACCATCCCAGCGCACGCCGGGGCCGCTCGGCAGATGCAGGTACTCGATGCGCCCGGTGCTCGGCAGGAAGCCGTTGGCCGGATCTTCACTGGTGATGCGGCACTCGATGGCCCAGCCACGTGGGGTGAAGTCCTTCTGTGCAAACGGCAGCTTTTCACCCGCGGCCACCCGAATCTGCCATTGCACGAGATCGAGACCCATCACCAGCTCGGTGACCGGGTGCTCCACCTGGATCCGCGTGTTCATCTCGAGGAAGTAGTAGTTCCCGTCGCGATCCAGCAGAAACTCGCAGGTGCCGGCGTTCACGTATCCCGCGGCCTTTGCCGCTGCGACGGCCGTGGCGCCCATGCGGGCGCGCAACTCCGGCGTCACGGCCACACTGGGCGCTTCCTCGATCATCTTCTGATGCCGACGCTGCACCGAGCATTCGCGCTCGCCAAGGTGCACCACGTTGCCATGCATGTCGGCCAGCACCTGGATTTCGACGTGCCTGGGGCCTTCGATGTACTTCTCGAGATACACGGCATCATCACCGAAGGCGTTCTTCGCCTCGCGGCGTGCGCTGGCGAGCGCATCGGCCAGTTCGCTGGCCTGACGCACAATGCGCATGCCCTTGCCGCCACCACCCGCCGCCGCCTTGAGCAGCACCGGAAAGCCATACTGCGCGGCGATGGCCAGGGCCTCCTCGGCGTCCTTTACGCCTTCCGTGTTGCCGGGCACGACCGGCACCCCGGCCTTGATGGCCAATTGCCGTGCGTCCGTCTTGGAGCCCATGGCATCGATGGCTTCAGCCGGCGGGCCGATGAACACGAGGCCGGCGTCACGCACGGCACGCGCAAACCACGCGCGCTCCGAGAGAAAGCCGTAGCCGGGATGAATGGCTTCGGCGCCGGTTTCCTTGGCCACTTCGATGAGACGTTCGCCCACCAGATAGCTCTGACTGGAGGGCGGCGGTCCGACGAGCACCGCTTCGTCCGCTTCACGCACGTGCGGCGCTGAGGCGTCGGCTTCGGAGTACACGGCCACCGTGCGAATGCCCAGCTCCTGACAGGCACGGATGATGCGCAGCGCGATCTCGCCGCGATTGGCCACGAGCACTTTGGAGAACATGCCTGGCCTCAGAGCGGAAGGTTGCCGTGCTTCTTGGGCGGATTGCGATCGCGCTTGCCCCGGAGCGCCTCGAGCGCCTCGATGAGGCGGGGGCGCGTATCGCGCGGATCGATCACGTCATCCACGTAGCCGCGCGCGGCCGCGATGTACGGATTGGCAAACTTCTCCGTGTATTCCGCCACGCGGGCATCGAGCGCCGCCTGCGGATCGGCCGCCTCGGCGATCTCCTTTTTGTAGATGATCTCCACGGCGCCCTTGGGGCCCATGACCGCAATTTCCGCAGTGGGCCACGCCACGTTGTAGTCACCGCGAATGTGCTTGGAGCTCATGACGTCATACGCGCCGCCGTACGCCTTGCGTGTGATGACCGTGAGCTTGGGGACGGTGGCTTCGCAGTAGGCATAGAGCAGCTTGGCGCCGTGCTTGATGATGCCGTTGTGTTCCTGCGCCACGCCCGGCAGGAAGCCGGGCACGTCTTCGAAGGTGACCAGCGGAATATTGAAGCAGTCGCAGAAGCGCACGAAGCGCGCGGCCTTCATGCTGGCGTTGATGTCGAGCACGCCGGCGAGTACGGCGGGCTGATTGGCCACGATGCCGACGGACTGGCCCCCGAGATGTGCGAAGCCGACGAGGATGTTGCCGGCGTAGTCGGGCTGCACTTCGTAGAAATGGCCGTCATCGACGATGCGCGTGATGACTTCACGCATGTCGTACGGCTTGTTGGGATGGTCGGGCACCACATCGAGCAGCGACTCTTCACGTCGATCACGCGGATCGCGGCCACTGCCGCGTGGCGGATCGTCGACGTTGTTGCTGGGCACATAGCGGAAGAGTTCGCGGATGTGCTGCAGGCAGGCGAGTTCGCTGTCGCAGGCGAAGTGCGCCACACCGCTGGTGCCCGCGTGCGTGTCAGCACCGCCCAGCTGTTCCATGGTCACGTCTTCGTGCGTGACCGTCTTCACGACATTGGGCCCGGTGACGAACATGTAGCTCGTGCCGCGCACCATGTAGATGAAGTCCGTGATGGCGGGCGAGTACACCGCGCCACCGGCGCAGGGCCCGAGAATGGCCGAGATCTGCGGAATGACGCCCGACGCGAGCGTGTTGCGCAGGAAGATGTCGGCATAGCCACCCAGCGACACGACGCCTTCTTGAATGCGTGCGCCGCCCGAGTCGTTGAGGCCAATGACCGGCGCGCCGTTGCGCACGGCGAGATCCATGATCTTGCAGATCTTGGCGGCGTGGGCTTCGGACAACGAACCGCCAAAGACGGTGAAGTCCTGGCTGAACACGTAGACCAGACGGCCTTCGATGCGGCCGTGGCCGGTGACGACACCGTCGCCATAGATGGGTGTTTCACCGTCGGCCAGCGAGCGCGAGGTGACAAAGCGGTCGATCTCGACGAAGGAGCCTTCATCGAGCAGCACGTCGAGACGTTCGCGGGCAGAGAGCTTGCCCTTGGCGTGCTGGGCGGCCACACGGGCGGCCCCGCCACCCTGTTCCGAGGCATCACGGGCGGCAGCAAGCCGGTCGAGCTTGGCCTGCATGGAGGTCTGGCTGGACTGGGTCATGGCGCGGGAAGCTAGCGCATGCGCGCCGAAAAACGAGACGCCGGCCCCATTCGGGACCGGCGTCGGGTTCAATCGTGTCGCAGACGGGGTGACCGTCTGCGCTGTCCTGCATTACGGCTTGTAGATGATCGGCAACACGACCTTGGTCTTCACCGCCGAGCCATTGAGCTTGCCAGGGTTGAACTCGAGCTTGGCCACGACCTTTTTGGCGGCCTCACCGAGGGCAGTCTGCGTGGCGTCCACGACCTGAACCGACGCGGGCTCGACCTTGCCCTTGGAGTCCACCACGAACTGCAGCTCCACCATGCCACCCACGCCGCGGCTCTTGAGATCAGCCGGGTAGGATTCCTGGATGAGGCGGGCCGCCAGCGTCGTGGACGACAGCTTGGGCGGGTTGGTGAGCTCGGACATGGGGTAGACCTTGTCGTCCTGCGCGGCGGCCGTCGAAGCGAGCGGGCCCGCGAGCAGGAGCGTGGCAACGACAGGAACGACGACGGCGCGAAGGGTCGGCTTGAACATGGACAGGGATCCTCTGGATCATTCGGACAGGAAGAGTGCCGGACGGGGTGCCCGACATCGGGACCGTTTCCGGACGCATCGGGGCGCCCCGAAATGGCGCCCCCGATAGGCGTCACGCCTCTCTATCGGCGCATGGGGTGTGGGACTGAAGCATTTCTCACATTCGTGCAATACATTGTCACACTGCCGGCACGGAACCGCGTGTTTCCCCCACGCATGTGGCGTTTGACGCGGCTGGTACGTCCCTTGCGCGATGCGTGGTGTCGGCTTCATCGTGGCCGACGCAGCTTCCTGCCTTTCTCTGCGCAGTACTCCCACCCGACCTATGACTGAACTCCTCGATCTGGCCGAAGATTCCCACGCGCGTCGCCTGCTGATCCTGGCGGCCCTGCTGATGATTGCCGTGCCCCTGTATCAGGTGGGGCTGCAACTGTGGCCGTTGCAGCTGACGAATATGCAGTGGCGTTACCAGGCCGCCGGCAATCTGGTCGGCATGCTGATGTATCCGTTTCTTGGCCTGACGGCGATTGCGCTGATCGGTCGGGGGCTGGAAACGCGGGCCATGACGCTCACGGTCGGTGTCGTTTCTGGCCTGTTCACCCTTGGGCTTGGCGCCTCGCTGGTGGTGTACGCACTCGACGCCCAGCAACTGCAGGCCATCGTCAGCTCAGCCATGGCGCGGCCGTTCAAGATCATGACCATTCGTGTGGCGGGCCTGGCCATCATGTATCTGGTGGGCTTTGGCTATCTCACGCTGGTGTGCTTCATCCGCGGCAAGGCTGTAACCGCACCCAGCCGGCGGGCGAGCAAGGCGTCGGCGGAAAGCGACGAAGATGTGGGATTGATCGTGGGTGTGCGGGACTGAGCCGTAGCTCGACTGTTGTCGATCGTGTCGGCGGGGCGTTCCTCATGGGGCGCCCCGCTGTTGTTTTGATGTTGTATGCGAATGGCGACATGATGTTGCTTTCATGCAACACGTGACATCGGTCACAACAGGTCAAAAACACGTTCTCGGAAACGGTAACGGTATGATCTGCACTACATATGCGCCATTTCATGATTCTGCTGTCACATGGCACGGGTTCTGCCGCTTAACGGTAAGTCAAGCTCCATCGACCCACCACCAATTGCCCCTCCTCGACATGAAGAAGACCTGGTTTATCATCCCGGCCGCGGCGTTGCTGGCGGCGGCGCCGCTGCAGGCGCAGACGATCACGATCGGGGGGATCACGCCCACCTTCGGCAACAAGAATCCGAACAACAGTGGGATCGTCATCGACAACACGCCAGCGAGCGCGATCAAGGTTTGCTGGCCCGGTTCCACCAGCCAGTCGAACTGCGACAACCTTGATGGAAACGGTGGTTTCGGCTCTCAGGGATCCGGTGACTCTGGGTATCTCTTCCAGCGCGTGAGCACACCTTTGAATCTCGATGTCTCGGATGGGTTCGAGCTCTTCAAGGTCGGCACCTTTACTCACTTTAACCGCCCGGTATCCGGCACCACGTTGACATTTGTCGATCTCACGATTGGCCTGTCAATCACTGGTGCGACACCGTCGACCTATTCGGAGACTTTCCGCATCAACCACGACGAAACGGATAACGATCCGGAAACGTGGTGGGGCGGCAACCTGCCTTGCGAATACTCGGGTTCGACCACTCGTTGTGACGACTATGTGAGCTTTGGGCTGGGCGGCGGGAGCTCCTCGTTCCTGTTTGGTGGGCAGACCTACGCTATCGATCAGATTGGCTTCAGCCGCGATGGCGGGCTCACCGTAACGTCCGGATTCCTGTCGCCGGAGAATGGCAACAACAGCGCTGACATGTACGTTCGTATCTCGCGTACATCAACCGTTCCGGAGCCGACGTCGTTCGCGCTGGTTGCTGCCGGCCTGATGGGTCTGGTTTGCGTGGCACGTCGTCGCCGCGAAGACGCTTGATCAAAGGAAGCTGACTGGCACGTGCCAGTCTGACTCAGCGGGCGCTCCACCTCGGTGGTGCGCCCGTTTGTCGTTTCCAGGTGTTGCCAAAAAACCACAAAAGTGATGCAGCTCACGAGATCCCGACCAATTGTTGTGCGCAAAGGGTTTCAGCTCCAACACAAGTCAACTACGTAACCCGTTTAATGATAAAAAGTTAAAAGATAATGAACCCAGCTTCACATTGCGGCATCAATCCTGCTGTACGGCTGAGTTCGCAGGACTGCCTGTAAACACTCTCCTTATTGCCATCACCAGCATGAACAAAACCACCCTCCTCATGACGGCGACGATTGCCGCCATGGTTGGCGCCGCTCCAGCTTCAGCTCAGCTGACGGCAACCCGCGTCGACGCCTGCTTCCTTACGGGCACCAATGCATCGGCCACCAGCCACGAGACCTCGGCGTGCGCGTCGAACTCTGACTGGACGCGTTGGTCGATTCCTGGGGTTACCAGCCCGGACCGCCCTGACGACTACTTCCAGTTCGAACGCGCGGGCACGGTGCCTCTCACCTTCGGCGCCGACAATCGCTCCAACGCCTTCAACCTCGGCTATTTCACGTTCTCCGACAACCTGAACTGCCGCGACAACGGTCAGAGCTGTGTTCACCCTACCAGTGGCTCGAACACGCTGCGCTTCCAGGTGAACATGACCGGATACGCCGGTGAGTTCCAGTACGATCTCCTCACTGTCAACTTCTTCGGTAGCTCAAACGCCGCCGAGGCGTACTCGTTCTCGGGTGGCGGTTGGTCGAACTGGTTCAACGTTGGTGGCGAGGAATACCGCTTCGCCGTGGTGGGCTTCGATACGCCGCACCCCGGTAATGCCGCCAACTACTGCAAGGACTACGACGCCATCCCCACGGCCGGAAACAACCGGTATGACTCGGCAGACGGCGGCAAGCTCTGCGGTCAGTTTGAAAAGAAGGTGTCGCAGGTCGCTGAGCCGGCTACCCTGTCGCTGGTTGCTGCCGGCCTGATGGGTCTGGTGGGCGTCGCCCGTCGTCGCCGCGACGAGGCCTGATTTCGAAGGTAGGTCCTGAGGCCGTCGGCCTCAGCTGAAAGCGGGCGCTCCACTTCGGTGGGGCGCCCGTTCTTTGTTCATGTTGTGGCCTTCATGCGACATATGTGCGCTACGACACCACACCGACCGTTTGCGCGACACCGCCGTTAGAGCTTCGGCATGCATTCGTATTGCTGCAGTAGAGCTCGGTGTTCGGTCATAATGCCCTTATTGTGTCAGCTTTCGAACCCGTGTCCGATACCAAAGTCGGCACTCTCTTCCGAGAAGCAATGGCACGGAAAATGCTCTATCCAACCGTGTAGACAGCGACATTCCCCGAATCCCGATGGTACCCATGAAGCTCTCACGTCTCGCCCTTTCGCTCGCTGCAGCCCTCGTGGCTGGTGCGTCGACGGCCGAAGCCCAGGCGGACCTGCGTTGGTACTCCACCAGTGCCACCTTCTCCGACTGGGTTTTCGCCAACACCTCTGGTACGAGCGGCCAATCCAGCGTTGACAACACCGGATCCCAGATCGATATCCGCTGGGGTTCCACCGTGTCTTCCAGCCAGAGCTACCTCCAGTTCAACCGCTCAGCGCCACCCGACGGTTGCGTCTTTGAAGGTTCCTGCGCGTTCTGGGATGACTATGTCACCCTCAACACCGCCGACGGCTTCGAGCTGTTCAAGGTGGGAACGCTCAAGTACTACAATGACGACAACCCGTCCGGCAACCGTCGCCTCACGTCGGTGGACCTCAACGTCAACGTCGTGCTCGACGCCAACTCGGCGAGCAGCAGCCCGGCCGAGGTCACCGTGGGTGGCACCTTCGACTTCGGGATCAACGAGCCCCTGAACCCTACGGCGGACGACCTGCTGGTCACCATGATCGGCGCGCCGACCTCGTTCGTGTTCAACAGCGTGACCTATTACTTCCAGCTTGTTGGGCTCTCGGCGAACAACGGCGTGACGTTCCTTGACCAGTTGACGGTTGAAGAGAACCAGTCCAAGACCGTGGGTGTGTTTGCCAAGGTCTACACGCAGTCCACGCAGGTCCCGGAGCCCGCCTCGCTGGCGCTGCTCGCCTCGGGCCTTGTGGGACTCGGTTTGGCTGCGCGTCGCCGGGTTTCGCGCTAAGCTGCTCGACGTCACACGATAGTCCGAAGACAAGAAGGGCCCGCCAAACGGCGGGCCCTTCTCGCGTCTCGGCCTTGCCGGTTCGAATTCATGTGCTCGGATGTGCCTACCGCCTCGGTGCACGAATGAGAAGGCGTCTGACATGACAAAGGCCCCGGCCGCATATCGCGACCGGGGCCTTCATCACTTCAAGCTGCCAGGAACTCAGAGACCGAGTTCGTCTTCCGAGCTGTGCACCTTGCTCGGCTCGGCCGGCTTGGGCGGCTGCTCTTCCGGGATCGACGTCACGGCGAGCACGATACGGCGGTGGATGGGATCCACCTCCAGCACGCGCATCACGAAGTTCATGCCTTCGTACGTGAAGTCTGCCGGGTTCGTCACCGTGCCTTCCGGGTTGAGCTGGCTCACCGGCACGAAGCCTTCGATGTCGTTGCCGAGATCGACGACCACGCCCTTGTCCATCAGGCGCACGACCTTGCCAGGGAGCTCAGTACCCACCGGGTAGGTCTCACCGATGCGAAGCCACGGATCTTCCTCTGCCTGCTTGAGGCCGAGCGAGATGCGCTTGTTTTCGCTGTCGATGTTGAGGATGACCACGTCCACTGCGTCGCCCTTCTTCACGACTTCCGACGGGTGCTGGACGCGCTTGGTCCAGGACATATCGGAGATGTGAATGAGGCCGTCGATGCCCGGCTCGATTTCGACAAAGGCGCCGAACGAGGTCAGGTTGCGGACCTTGCCGTTGATGCGCGTACCCACCGGGTACTTGAGCGGCAGGATGACCCACGGATCCTGCTCGGTCTGCTTCATGCCGAGCGAGATCTTCTCCTCGGTCTCGTCGACCTTGAGCACCACCGCTTCGATGGCCTCGCCGATCGACACGATCTTGGAGGGGTGACGGACGTTGCGCGTCCAGCTCATCTCGGAGATGTGCACGAGGCCTTCGATGCCCGGCTCGAGCTCGATGAAGGCGCCATAGTTCGTGATGGACACGACCTTGCCGTTGACGCGCGTACCCACCGGGTACTTGGCGGCAACATCCTTCCACGGGTAGCTCTGCAGCTGCTTGAGGCCGAGCGAAATGCGCTCGCGCTCCCAATCGATGTCGAGCACCTTGATCTCGAGCTCCATGCCGATCTGGACCATCTCGCTCGGATGCGAGATGCGGCCCCACGACATGTCGGTGATGTGGAGCAGGCCGTCCACGCCACCCAGATCAATGAACGCACCGAAGTCGGTGATGTTCTTGACGACGCCCTTGCGCACCTGGTCCTTCGCGAGCTCCTTCATGAGCTTCTCGCGCTTGCCGGCGCGTTCGGTCTCGAGGATCACGCGACGCGACACCACGATGTTGCGACGGCGCTTGTTGAGCTTGATGATCTTGAACTCGTACTTCTGGCCGAGCAGCTCGTCGATGTTGGGCACGCGACGCAGCGCGATCTGCGAGCCCGGGAGGAAGGCGTCCACACCCATGAGATCGACGACCACACCACCCTTGATCTTCTTGACCAGGGTGCCTTCCACCGGCTCGTCGTTCTCGTAGGCCACGCGGATGCGCTCCCACACGCGCATGAAGTCGGCCTTCTTCTTCGAGAGGACGACCGAGCCTTCCGAGTCTTCGAGGTGCTCGAGGAGCACTTCGACTTCGTCGCCCGCCTTGAGGTCGGGCATGTCCTTGAATTCTTCAAGCGGAATGGTGCCTTCCGACTTGAAGCCGATATCGAGGACGACGAGGTTCTCACGAATCTCGAGAACGCGCGACTTGACGATCTCACCCTCTTCGATCGACGCCAGCGTCCCGTTGTACAACTCCATCATGCGCTCGTACTCGTCGGACGAGAATTCGTCCTCCTCGTAGAGCTCGGGGCGGCGGTTCGCGAGGGGGCGGAGCTGGCTCTTCTGCAGATCGCGCTTCTCGCGCGCCGTCAGGCGGCCGTACGCCGGCACTTCTTCGGCGGCTGCGATTTCAGCTTCGAGCTCGGGGCTCAGTTCAGTGCTCATAACGTCGGGTTTCTCCAGTTCGCGGAACTGCCCTCGCCGCGCCGAGATAGGGGTATACGGATGAAATACGGGAGCCTTAAAACATAGGGGGCCCTGGGCGTGGCTACAAGGGCGGCGGGGGGCCGACCTATCCGATTTTCAGCCCTGCCCGAGCCGCTCCCGGGTCGCCTTGGCCAGCGCCACGATACGCTCCACCTGCTCCACCTGCGTCACGCTGGTGGTATCGATCGTCACGGCGTCGCGGGCCGGTGCACTCTGGGTGGCATCCTGCGCATCACGGGCCACCAGGGCCTCGGTCTCCTCGGCGATCTCCGCGTCGCTTGGACGGCGGCCGAGGCGCTGGATGAGCCGCCGCCGTGCCCGCTCCCAGGTGTCGGCGATGAGGAACACCTTGAGCGCAGCGTCCGGGAACACGGCCGTCCCGATATCGCGCCCGTCCACCACGACGTCCACGGCCGCGCCGGCTTCCCGTACCTGGGAATTCACCCAGGTCCGGACTGGTGCCATGCTGGCCACCCGCGACACCTGCCGGGTGACCGGTGTGTCCCGGAGCGCGAGGTCCTGCTCCTGACCATCAATGAGCGGTAGCACCGAACGCTCGGTAAGGCGCCAGGTAATGCGGGAGGTCCCGGCCAACACCAGGTCAGGCGTCCACTGCTCTGGTTCAACGCCGCTCTGCAGCGCCAGCCACGTGGCCGCGCGGTAGAACGCGCCGGAGTCGACATGTCGCACGTCGAGCTGCTGGGCCACCCACTGGGCCGTGCTGCTCTTGCCGGAGGCGGCCGGTCCGTCAATGGCAATGACAAGCCGACGGGTGCCCGTGCCAGGCGATGCCGGGTGACCGATGTGCGCTTCGACCGCTGTTCCGACCGTGTCCAGTGCCGACGCCGTGGTTACCTGCGCAAGATCGCGCCAGAAGCTGGGGTAGGACACGTTCACACAGCCGGGATCGTCGATGGTGATGCTGTTGCCCGGCAGCGCGCCCAGAATGCCAAACGCCATGGCCAGGCGATGATCGCCGTGGGTCTGTACGTGACCACGCAGAGCGGTCGCTGCACCCACAACGCGCATGCCATCCGGACGTTCCTCGGCATCGGCCCCAAGGCGACGCAGGTTGTCCACCACGGCGCGAATGCGATCGCTTTCCTTGACGCGCAATTCTGCGGCATCGGCAATGATGGTCTCGCCACTGGCCCGTGTGGCCAGACAGGCAATCATCGGCAGCTCATCGATGCAGCGCGGTATCTCAGCCCCCGCGATGTGTGTGCCTCGCAGCGCGGACGGCCGCACGCGCAGTACTCCAACCGGTTCCCCGCCCTGCTCGTGCACGTCGTGCACCTCGAGGTCTGCGCCCATGCGGCGCATCACGTCAAAGGCCCCGGTGCGCGTGGGATTGAGGCAGACGGCGTCAAACCACAGCTCACCCGCATCAGCCAGACACGCCAGCGCTGCAAAGAAGGTGACACTGGACGGATCAGCGGGCACGTCGACATCAAGCGGCGCGAGATGCTGCGAGGCGGCCAGCACAATCTGACGCGCCCCGCTTTCCTGTACGGCGACGGCAAGTTGCACGCCGCGCGCCTGCAGCATGCGCTCGCTGTGGTCGCGCGACGCGTGCGGTTCGTCCACCGTCACCGAAACGCCCGACGTCAAGCCGGCCAACAGCACGGCACCCTTGACCTGCGCGCTGGCGTGCGCATTGGTGACCGCGACCGACTGCAGCATGGCGCCCCGCACGCGCATGGGCAGGCCCTCGTGTCCCGGCGCGCCCTCAAAGGCAATGTGCGCGCCCATGCGGCGCAGTGGCTCCGCGACACGGCGCATGGGACGTCGACTGAGACTCGCGTCACCCTCGAACCGCGCGTCCACGCCATCGAGTCCCGCCACGAGGCCCGCCAGCAGGCGCGTGGTCGTGCCACTGTTCGCACAGTCCAGCACGGATTCGGGTGTATGCAGCGCGCGTGGCCCACGACCCTGCACCACAAAGTCGTCCGACAATGCCGGCACCGCGACGCCCAGTGCACGCAGCGCCGACGCCGTGGCATGCACATCGGCCGAAGGCAGGATGCTCCGGATGCGCGAGGGCCCTTCGGCCAACGCGGCGAAGATGAGGGCCCGGTGACTGATGGACTTGTCACCCGGCGCCCGAACTCGACCGTGTACCGTCAGCCGCGAGGCATGACTCACCGCAACCACGCTTCCAGCGCCGTGGCCGCATCGGTCTTGTCATCGCGATACTTCACGATGACCGGCGTCTGCAGCGACAGGCCCTGCGCTTCACCAAATGCGGAGCTGACGCGACGCGCGCCAGGCACCACCACGGCGCCCTCGGGGATGACCAGCGGCTGGTCGGCCGTGGCGCGATGCACGGTTTCGCGCACGAGGTCATACACCGGCGTGCCGCGCGTCAGGATGACACCGGCGCCAAGAACGGCCCGCGCACGCACCACGGTGCCCTCGTACACGCCACAGTTGCCGCCCACCACCACATCGTCTTCGATGACCACTGGCGCCGCGTTCACGGGCTCCAGCACGCCGCCAATCTGCGCCGCGGCGCTCAGGTGCACCCGTTCGCCAATCTGCGCGCAGCTCCCCACGAGCGCATGCGAATCCACCATGGTGCCGCGTCCGACGTAGGCGCCCACGTTGATGTACATGGGCGGCATGCACACCACGTTGGGCGCGAGGTAGGCGCCACGGCGCACCGTCGACCCACCGGGCACGATGCGCACCTGATTCTCCACGCGGAACTCACGCGTGGGGAAGGTGTGCTTGTCGAGGAAGCTGAAGGGCGCAGCGCTCGGCATTTCGCTGACCTTGCCGAGACGGAAGCCCAGCAGGATGGCGCGCTTGACCCAAGGCACCGCATGCCAGTTACCGTCGGCGTCACGCCGCGCCGCGCGCACGTCACCGCGCTCGAGATGGGCGATGGTGGTATCGAACAACTGCTGGGCGTCGTGAGCCAGCGGCGCACCACTGTCGAGCAGTTGCGGATCGTTGAAACGGGCTTCGAGGTCTGCGACGGTGAGCGCCATGGAGTGCACGAAGGCGAAAGGGTCGACGAAGATTCGGCTCTACGTGACGGACGAGAGCCGGTTGATCAGTGCGCGGTCAGCGTCACGCCGGCGTGCTCGAGCACCGAGCGTACGCGCGGCAGCAGGTTGTCCTGCAACGGCAGCAGCGGAAGACGGAGCCGATTGTCCATGCGTCCCATCATGGCCAGCATGGCCTTGGCGGGAATGGGGTTGGATTCCACGAAGCAGGCGTCGATGACCGGCGCGAGTCGCGCATCGAGCTCACGGGCCTTGGCCAGGTCTCCACGCGTCATGGCCTCGCACAATTGCGCCATCGCGCCCGGCAGAATGTTGGACACCACGGAGATCACGCCATCGGCCCCATGGGCCATGAGCGCGAGGGTGATGCCATCATCGCCGGAGAGCACGCTGAAGTGGGCCGGTCGCTCACGGATGATGGTGGCAATCTGCGCCAGATTGCCGGAGGCTTCCTTTACGGCCACGAAGCGCGGGTCGGCAGCCAGCTCCAGGCAGGTGGCCGCTTCGAGATTCACCGCCGTGCGTCCCGGCACGTTGTAGATCACGATGGGCAGGTCACATCCGTCCGCGACGGCGCGGAAATGCGCCAGCAGGGCCCGCTGCGGTGGCTTGTTGTACATGGGCGTGACATGCAGCAGATGCGTGGCGCCGATGGCCTGCATCTCCCGCGAGGTCGCCACCGCCTTCGCCGTGTCGTTGGAACCGGCGCCGGCGACGACGGGGACGCGCCCGTTCACCTGCTCGACCGTGATTTCGACCACGCGGCGATGCTCGGCGGCAGACAGGGTCACGGCCTCGCCTGTGGAACCACAGGGAATGAGCATGTGCACCCCCTGTTCGAGCTGCCAGTCGATGAGCGAACGCAGGGCCGGCTCATCGACGGCACCCGTCGCGTTGAATGGCGTGACGAGGGCTGTGCCGCACCCGCGAAGGCGCGCTGAAGTTGCGGAAAAGGTGCCAGTCACAAGTCAGCGCTCCGGCGTCGAAGAAACAGGCTGCGACCCAACGGAGCCGCTGCGCAGCACATCCCGCATGGTGAACACTTGCGCGTCGTGCTGACGGGCGAGCCAGCGCGCCGCGCTCAGCGCACCGTCGGCAAACACGCGCCGATCGCGCGCTTCATGTCGCAGCACGATCTGCTCAAACGCGGCATCGATCACGATGTCGTGCGTACCCGGCACAGCTCCGACACGAATGCTGCTGATGGGCACCTGGTGCCCAAGCCCGTCCGCGAGGCGCTCCGCGATGGCAATGCCCGTTCCCGACGGCGCGTCCTTCTTGGCCGTGTGGTGCGTTTCGACCACGTGGCAGTCAAAGCTGTCGAGACCGGCCAAACGCCGCCCGGCATCCTCGGCGATGGCGAGGAACAACTGCACCCCGAGCGAAAAGTTCGGAGACCACAGCGCGGCGGTGCGATGCCGCGCAACCAGTGCCTCGAGCCTCGGCAGCTCGGCGTTCCATCCTGTTGTGCCGACCACCACGGGGCAGCCAAGGGCCAACAACGCGTCCACGTTGGGCAGGGCCGTTTCCGGCGTCGTGAACTCGATGGCCACTTCCGCGTCGTGGAGATGCGCGCGGCTCAGTCCGGCCTGCATCTCCGCGACATCGAGTCGAGCCACCACTTCGCATCCACGTTCGGCCGCCAGCGCGTCCAGGGCCCGGCCCATGCGCCCCATGCCAACGAGCGCCACCCGCACAGGCGACGCACTCATGACTGGGTCTCGAAGAATGTGGCGTGCAAACGCTGCATGGCCGGAACGACCTGCTCATCGTCCACCACGAGCGTGAAGTTGATGCCGGTGGCACTGAGCGACGCCATGTGCACCTTGATGGGACCGAGCGCGGCCATGGCCTGCGCGAGAGCCGCACTGCCGTCGGCGAGTCCCGCACCCACCACCGCGAGCACGCCACTGCGCCGCTCCACCGACACATCGCCGAACTCAGCGAGGTCCTGCAGGATAGCGGCAAGATTGTGCGTGTCATCGAGTGTGACGGACACGGACACCTCGGAGGTCGTGACCACATCCACCGACGTGCGGTGCCGCTCGAACACCTCGAAGACGCGACGCAGAAAGCCCGGCGCGAGCAGCATGCGCGATGACCGCAGCTTGACCATGGTCGCGCTGCGCTTGCCGGCGATGGCGCGAACGGGCAGACGCGGCGCATCGAAGGCAATCATGGTGCCCTTGCCTTCGGGGCGCCGCGAGTTGAACACATACACCGGGATACCGCGCTGCACCGCCGGCGCGATGGTGGCCGGATGCAGCACCTTGGCCCCGAAGGCCGCGAGCTCCGCGGCCTCTTCGAAACTGATGCGCTCAATGAGCTGCGCGGTCGGAATGACGCGCGGATCGGCCGTGAGCATGCCGTCCACATCCGTCCAGATCTCGATGGCCTCCGCGTCGATGGCCGCGCCGATCAACGAGGCGGAGAAATCCGATCCACCGCGGCCGAGGGTCGTGGTGACGCGTGATGCGGTGGCGCCAACAAAACCGCCCACGACGGGAATGCGGCCCCGCTGAATGAGCGGCAGGAGGACCTGCTGGGACGCCTGGGCGATGCCATCGACATCCGGTTCGGCCTTGGTGAAGAAGTCGTTGGTTCGCACGACATCACGCGCGTCCACGAAATCGGCCTCGAAGCCGCGGTGGCGAAAGGCGGCAGCCACGATCTGCGAGGACAGCAACTCACCAATGGCGGCCACGGTGTCGAGCGAACGCGGCGTGAGATACCCCAACGTACGGAACGCTTCGGCCAGATGCGCCAACTCATCGAAGGTGACGCCGATTTCGTGCGCGAGCTCTTCCGCGTCCGGCGCACCATCGAGCAACGTGGCCGCCTCGCGCAGGTGCCGCTCGCGCAACTGCTCGATGATCTGCACGGCGGCCAGCAGTTCGCCCTGCGAGGCCTTGTGGGCCACATCGAGGAGCTGGTTCGTGGCACCGCCGAGTGCCGAGACCACAACGACGGGTTGGCGATCGCGCTTGGCGGCGATGATGTCGATGACGCGACCAATGGCGGCGGCATCGGCCACCGACGTGCCGCCGAACTTGCAGACGATCACGAGCCGCGCAGCCCCGCCAGTTGCCCCGTGGACACGAGCAACTCGGCGTTGAGGATGGACCCGCCCGCCGCTCCACGTACCACGTTGTGCGACATGGCCACCAGACGCAGGTCGAAGAGGTGATCGGCGCGCACACGACCGATGGTCGTGGCCATGCCACGCCCCTCGTTTGCGTCACGACGCGGCTGCGGGCGATCGAGCTCGTCGCGGATGATGAGCGCCGGTTCGGGAGCGGACGGCAGTCCGCGCACGGCCTCCACACCGCGCCAGGCTCGCAGTACCTCGAGGGCCTGCTCCGGCGTGGGCTTGGTGGCAAAAGCCACGGACAGACACACCGTGTGCCCATGCTCCACCGGCACGCGGTTGGCGTGCGCACTCACCACAATGTCGGCCGGCACGATCTGCTGACCGTCATAGCGCCCCAGCAGCTTGCCCAGCTCCGTCTCGATCTTCGGCTCTTCGTCGCCGATGTACGGGATGACGTTGCCGAGAATGTCGAGCGACGGGACACCAGGATAGCCGGCACCGGACACGGCCTGCATGGTGGTCGCGAACACCTTGGTCACGTGAAAGCGCTCGTGCAGTGGCGCCAGCGCCGCCGCGATGACGGTCGTCGCACAGTTCGCGTTGGTGACGATGCCGCCCGCCCAACCACGCAGGGCGCGCTGCTGCGCGATCATACCCAGATGGTCGCCGTTCACCTCGGGGATGACGAGCGGCACATCTGCGACCATGCGATAGTTCTTGGCGTTCGAGAGCACGAGACGGCCGGCCTTCGCGAAGGCCGCCTCCACCTCACCGGCCACACCCGAGTCGAGCGCCGAGAACACGATGGGCGCCGAGACCTCGTCGGGCGTGCAGGCTTTTACCGTCAGTCCCGCCACCGTGTCGGGCAGCGGTCCCTCCAGCCATTTCGCCGCGTCCCGATACGATTTGCCGGCGCTGCGCTCGGAGGCAGCCACTTCGACGAGATCGAACCAGGGATGGCCATTGAGCAGGCGAATGAAGGCCTGACCAACGGCACCGGTCGCGCCAAGGACGGCGACCGGCCAACGGGTGGCGGACGAGTTCATGCGAGCAGGGAGCGGACGATGTGGATGTAGGCGTCAACCGACGCCTCGAGTTCCGCCACATCGATGTACTCGATGGGCGTATGGGCGACGTGAATGGAACCGGGCCCGAAGAGCAGCGGTTTCCCCCAGCGGTCAAGCAGCGGGATGTCGCTCGTGTAGGCAACGGGCTCCACCTCGAACCCGTTGATCACGTGGAAATGCTGTGCGGGAATGTGTGAACCCCAGATGAGCTCCACCCGATCGCCCGCCCACTCGGCAAATGCGGCCTTGACCGGCGCCACGTCGCCCACGAGGCGGATCATGATCTCGGCCTCGGCCAAGCCGGGCACGATGTTGGCCTCGGTGCCGGCCCGCAGGACGCCGATGTTGTACGTGGTCGCGCCCAGCACCGGGTCCACGGGCAGCGCCAGCCGGCTGAGCTGAGGCAGCATCTCGAGCAGTGGGTCGAGGGCGCTCTGGCCGAGATGCGCATACGCTGAATGGGCTTCACGTCCACGAGAGCGCACGATGACGCGCTGCGCCCCCTTGCCACCCGAGGCCAGCTTGCTTTCGGTGGGCTCGCCGTTCACCAGCCAGCGACTGGTGGCCGGCAGACGATTGGCCGCCCGGGCACCGGGGCTGCCCTTCTCCTCGCCCACCACGAACAGCAGGTCGACGCGTTCCTCCCCCATCTCGGCCAGCCGCTGCGCGGCGATCATCATGGCCGCGGCGATTCCCTTGGCGTCCGAGGCGCCACGCCCGTAGAGGCGATTGCCCTCGAGCCTCGGCGGTATGAAGGGCGGTACCGTGTCGAGGTGCGTGGAGAACGTCACCTGGCCGCCGGCCCGGGTGGCCCAGACGTTGGATCGACCCGGTTCGACCTCCTGGAGCGACACATTCCAGCCGTTGGCCACGAGCCAACGGGAGACGAAATCCACCGCGTCGCGTTCGCGACCGGTTGTGGATTCGATGGAGAGCAGTTCGGTAGCCAGCGCGACGACATCGGACATGTGTGGAACATATCGCGCCTCGCAACCGTCCCGCTCCCCCTGCCCGTCCATACCCGGAGCGGGACTCGAACCCGCACGCCCTTGTGAGGCACAAGATTTTAAGTCGCCGGACGCGGTGTTGTCACACAACACGTTAGGCGCGTCCCCCTCTGATGCGGTGTCGCCCGATGTCGCATCATGTCGCACAAAGTCGCCGCACGTCGCTACCGATCCCGCTACCGGTGCGCCGCGTGTGCGTGCCGTGCGTGGGCCGCTGGAATTGGCGTGCCGTGATGCGGGGTTGCCGCCGTGCGCAGAGTCGCTGCAGCGCCTCGAAGATGTGGCGGTGCAGGCGGGCATCGTGCCGCGTGGTGGCACGGTCACGCCCGCGATGATGCGCCGCGCCGCGCGGCTCTATCGCAAGGTGATGCAGGACCAGAAGCGTGTGGTGGCAGCGCCCGAACGCGTGAACGAGCGCGCGGCCCCGTCAAAGCGCCAGGCGCGCAAGCTGCTGGCCGGCGCGCATGGCCTCAAAAGCGCGCGGCAGTGGAAGAAGTGGAAGAAGGCGCAGCGCCGCAAGCAGCTGGGGGTGCACTGACATGCGCATGCAACAGCGCAAGCCCGTCACCAGTGGCTACCTGCCCGCACAAGGCACGCCGCAGTGGATCGCGCAGCAGGTGCACGCGGGGGCCACGTGTGTATCACGCCGTGCCAACACGGCGCTACCGTGGAAGCACGAGCTCACCACCAAGGGTGGCGAGGACGGCGCGCCTCGTACGGTGAAAGTGACGGCCGGAGCCCTCGAGAGGGCGGCACGCGCCGGAGCCCTCCGGGGCGTGCTCACGAAGGATGGCGAGCGCGCGTGGAACGAGATTGTGTACGTGCCCACGGCGACCACGGCCGACTACGCGGACAAGCGCCCGGGTGGGCACTGATGTCGCGGTTGTGCATCGTGCCGGCCCGTGTGCTGGAAGACGACCGCGTCAGCCCGCAGGACCTCCGGGCGCTGCTGGCCATTGGCTACCACGCCTCGCTCAACGGCAAGGGCGTCTGGGCGTCCAACAAGACCCTGGCGGAGCGCGCCCGCATGGACGCGCGCGACTTCCGGCGCTGCGTGGCCCGGCTGGTGGAGTGGGGTTATGTGCGCCGCGTGGAGCGCACGGGGGACGCCGGGCGGCAGCTGACGAGCCTCACTGAGGTGCTGCTGGACGACCCGCTGGACTTTGCGGGGGGAGGGGTCACCGACCCCAGGGGGGAGGGGTCCGTGCCCCCGGGGGAGGAGGGGTGCCGGGACCCCAGGGGGGGAGGGGTGCCAGGACCCCTCCAAACGAAGACAGAGGAACGAAGACAGATATCACCTCCTGCTGCTATCGCAGCAGTCGGTGACGCGCGCGAGCGCGCCGCACCGCCGCCGCTGGACCCGCCAGCGGGTGAACCGGTCATCGTGGCCGAAGCGGGCGAGGCCGTCACGGTGGACCAGCAGGACCCCAGGCACCGGATCGCGCTGTGTGTGGCCACCAACGTGGGTATCACGGCCCGGTACGGCGAGCAGCCGACGCCAATCCGGGCCGACAGCCGGAGCACGGCCGATGCCGCGGCGGCGCTGGAAGCGGCTGGGGTGCCGCTGCGCTGGGCCTGCCGGACGCTCCGCGAACTGGCCATGACCAAGACGCCGGGCGACGGGACACCGCCGCGCAGCGTCGGGTATTTCACGCATGCCGTGATTGCTGCGTGGCGCACCGAGCAGGCGCGGCAGCAGATGGCGGCGGTGGGCGATGTGTTCGAGGGGCTCGGGACCACGACCCGGCGCCCGGTGACGCTGGACCTGTCGGCGCCGATGACCGAGGCCGAGTGGCTGATGCGGGATGCGGTGATCGAGGCCCGGAAAGGCAGCGCCGAGGGGCAGGCGTTTTGCCGGGAACGCGGCATCGACTGGACCCGGCCGGGTGACCCCAGCGTGGTGGCGTTTGAGGCCCTGGCGGCCCAGCAGGCGCGCGAACAGCCCCCCACGCAGGCGGTGGCATGACCGGCGAGCCGATGGGGCCTGTGGGCGGCCTCCTGGCCGACGTGCCGCTGCCGCTGCTGGTGGTCACGCGGCGCGCGCTCGAGACGCTGGCCCGGCACTGGCCCAAGGCGATGGCGGCGGCCACGGGGCGCAGCGAGGCGGCCGACGCGTTTGTGCGGGACTATGCGCTGGCCTGTCAGGGCGCCGACCTCGACGCCATCGAACCGGCCGCGCAGCAGTGGGTGGCGACGGGCAAGTATTACCCGAAGCCGGCCGAGCTGGGGACGCTGGCCCGCAACCTGAGCCGACCCAGCAGCACGCCCGTGGCCGGCCCGTCGCCCCATGTGCGCGAAGCGGAGGCGCAGCTGGCGCAGCGGCTCGAGGTCGGGCGCGTGCAGGCCATGAACACCTGGGCCTACGAGCAGCTGGGCTCCATGCTGGCCGTGATGGCGGTGTGGGCCCGGCTCATGGAGCAGGCCACGCGCCTTGAGCAGCGGCAGTTGATCCAGGCGGGCCGGGTGGATCGGAAGGACTTCCGCGAGGCCGTGCTGGCCGTCAAGGCGGAGCGCGAGGCGAAGCAGCAGGCCGAAGCGGCGGCGCGCCATGCCGGACCGCTGGCGGAGGCCGTGTCGGCCGTGGTGGCGCCATGAAGACCCAGACCCGTGAGCAGGTGATCCGGACGCTGGTGGACCAGATATGGGGTGACGAGCGAGTGGCCTCCAACGGCGCCCAGATCCGGCCGGACGACTGGGCGCTGTCGGTGCACCCGAGTGACGAGGTGGACGCCATGCTGGTGGCCTGCGCGGTGGGCTGCCGGCTGCATGTGAGCCCGCGCGTTCCCCAGGGTATTGTGATGCTGCGGCAGTTGCCACCGGAGGTGCGATGATCGAGCCCGTGTGCCCCTGCGCCCCCGTGGCGCCGCATTTGCAGCCCCGCAGTGAGGCCGAGGTGGCCTTCGCCTGTGACGACTTCATGGCCCGCGCCGGCTGGATTGTTGAGCGGTACGAGCAGCGCCGGGCGAGTCACATCACCGAGGGTTTGCCCGACCGCCGCTACGTGCACATGGCCCGGGGCTTCCGGGTGTGGGTGGAACTCAAGAAGCCCGGCGGCCAGATGACCCGCCAGCAGCACGCGTGGCTGGGTGTCGAGCTGATGGCTGGCGCCTTGGCGCTGCCCGTGGACGACGTGGCGCAGCTGCTCCACCTCGTGAACTTGCTGCCGAAGCTGTATGGCCATGCGGACGCGCTGAGCTACTGCCGCAGCGTGACGGCGCTGTTTGCGGAGCGGGGCTATCGCGGCGAGCGGTTGCCCGAGGGCGCCAGAAAGCGGCGCTCAGGAGCGTCCAAGGGCTCGGGGCAGCGGCAACGGACCCGCCGCGCGTAGGTCGGGGTGCTGCGCCTCGGCGGCTTCCAAGGCGGCCCGGGCGCGCTGCAGTCGGGCGGTCAGGCGGGGCGCCTCGCTGAGGCTGGCTGCCGCGAGACGGCGGCTCACCCGCTCGACCACGCGGCGCCAGAAGCGCACGGTGGGATGGGTGACCGGCCAGCCGGCCGGGTGGAACGCAACACGGGCCATGCGGTGAGCATAGCCCGTGGTGTCAGCGAAATGTCAGCGGTGGTCGCCAATCCGCACATGCGTGCCCGTGAACGCGTCCGGCGGGTTAGCCGGGACCTCGCTCCACTGCCACGGATCGGGCTGGAGGTCATACTTGGCCCACTGCCCGTTGAGCAGCGCGTCCCGGGCGGCCGGGTCCAGCGCCGCGAGAGCGTCCGGGTCGGATTGGAGCTTGGTAGTGAGGTCGTCGGCGCTCATGCCGCCCCCAGCGCCTTGCGGGAGGTGGAGTCCTGCCAGCCCTTTTCCTCGTCGTAGTCGAGGTGGTCATCATGGACAGCCCGCATACCCTCGCGGTGTGCGTCACGCACCAGCGACCGGAGCCGCACAATCTCGGCCGCCATGCGCTCGTGATCGTAAATGGGTCCGGCGTGCTCGTGGTAGCTGGCCTGAAACTCGGCCAGTACCGCTTTGGTGTTGTTGTCGGTCATGGCCTGATCCCGAACGAGGTGAGCCCGTCCACCTGACGCCAGGTGCGGGGCATGACGCGCAGCTCGCCGCGCTCCATGCGGGCTACGGTGTTGACGTGGACGCCAAGCTGTTGCGCCAGGCCGAGCTGGGTCAAGCCGAGCTGGGTGCGCCGGGTACGGAGCCGCTCGCCATCGACGCGCTGCTGATGGCGCTGCGCGGCGCGCTTGAGGGCGGCCAGCTTGAGGGTGTGGACGGCCACGCCCGTCATCTCGAAGCTGCGGGGCTCAGTCGCCATTGATCACCCGGAGGGTTGCGGCGCGGTGCTCGGCCGGGGTGCGCCGCAGGCGCCGACCGGTCCGCCAGAAGCCCACGCAGGCCCAGCCTACCAGCAGGCCGCCCACGCCCAGCGACACGGTGAGCAGCGCCAGCAGCGCGTACCACACGACGGTTTCCAAGCTGGGCATGGTCAGATCCTCGACACGTCGATCACGACGGCGTTGGTCGACACGTGGATCGTGTCCTGTCGAGGCGCTGGACTCGTCAGCGCCCGCAGCCGGAGGTCCAGCCGCTGCACGTTGGCCCGGATCGCCTCGGCGTAGGCGTCGGCCGCCAGCGCGCCGGCCTCGAGTTCGCCGCGCAGCGTGATCCCGGCCTGCACGGCATCGACCAGCACGCGCCCCAGGTCGTCGCGGGTGCCGGCGGGTGGCGCATGGAGCACGGCCCGCAGCGCCCCGTCCAGCGTGGCGCGCAGCTGCTCCCGGGCGCCGGGCATGGTGTAATGCCGCAGGCCGCTTCCGGCGGCCCGCAGCACGGCGTCCAGCACCACGTCAGCGCGGTCGGGGGAGAGGAATAGAGTGTTCATCGGCGAGGCCCGACAATGACTGCGCCAGGCTGCACGCACTGCAGAATGCCCGCGCCAGTATCGGCCAAAACGCCGCCTTTTCCCCCGCACTCGGCTGAGAGTGTCGCCAGACCCCACAAGGAAAACAGTCCGAGGATGCCAAGGGCGGCCCTCTTAATCCACAGGCGCTTGTTCATCGCTGCCGACCCTCCATCTCGTCCAGCACCGAGCCGATGTACACGAAGTGGCGCTTGCCAGTGCGCGGGTTGAAGTACAGAAGGTTGTCGCCGCGCGCCTGGTGCCCCGTGACGACCCCCTGAATCAGGCGGTCGCCGTGGCGCCACCGAATCTCGGCGCCCACGGGGTACAAGTCTTCCATCGTGGCCAGCTTGGCGTCCTCGGCATCCTGTTCGGCTTCTCTCGCTGCCTGATAGAGCGCCCACTTGGTCGGGTGCGTGTTCACGCCGCCCCCCGCGTCCGCGCCTGCAAACGGGTGGAGCGTGGGTGCGGGTGGGGCGGTGTGTGTGGTGCTCATAACAGCCTCGCGTGTGGTGGAAAGCAGACACCCGGCCCCCGCCGGGCGGAAAACTATACGTAGAGGATAGTTAAGTTTAGCCATTTGGTCAAGAGTGGTAAGGTTAGTATTGACCCCATGAATCACGGCCGGTACTGTGACGGTATGCAGGGACCCCCCGTTGCGCCCGATGGCGCTGCCGACCCGCTGCCGAATCCGCGCCACGAGGCCTTTTGTCGGCTGGTGGCGTCGGGCATGGGGCACGCGCAGGCCTACCGCGAAGCCGGGTATGGGTCGCGCACGCCGGATGCGGCGGCGGCGCAGCTCTTGCGCTCGGCGTCGATTGCGGCGCGGGTGGCCTACCTCGAATACGACAAGCTGGCCACGGCGCGCGCGGCCTCGCTGGTGGACAGCCACCGCATCCAGCAAGAGCTCGAGTGTCTGGCGACGGCGGACCTCACCGAAGCCTTCGAGGAGGCCGTGGACCCGCACGACGGGACTATTGTCCCGCGCATGAAGCCGCTGACGCGCTGGCCGACGCCGCTCAAGCGCGCGCTCCACAAGGTGAAAGTGCGGCGCTACCTCGAAGGCATGGGCGAGAACGCCCGCGAAGTCGAGGTGCTGGAATTCCAGCTGACGCCCAAGGTGCCCGCGATCCACGAGCTGCGCGCCCACCTGGGCTTGCTCAAGCCCCGCGATGTGAACGTGACGGTGCGTGGCGTGATCGCGCTGCCGGTCATGCAGGTGCCCGCGCCGACGATGGCCGACCGGGTGATTGACGGCGACGTGTCGGAAGCCGAGGTGGCGCAGGTGGTCGTCCCGCCGCGCGAGAAGGCCGAGCAGGCGCGCCGGGCGCTGTTGGCCCGCATCGAGGGGCCGCGCTGAGGCATGGTCGATATGAGCGCCGTGGAGCTGGTCCTCTTGGTGCTCAGCACCGCCGTCACCGTGGCCACGGCCATGGCGCTGGCGGGCCTGTTCGTGATTCGGCTGGTGGTGGCCAAGGATCTGGCGCCGTTCGGCGTCTCGCTCGCGGAGCTGAAAGCGATCCTCACCGACCTCGTGGCGCGGCTCGATGAGCACCGCCGCGTCACGGACAACAACACCAACGAGCTACATGGGCTGGTGGATGCCCTGAAAACCACCACCACCGATCTGGTGGTGCGCGTGTCCCTCCTCGAACAGAGCCACCGCCATGCGTGAGACCCTCGCCCGCTGGTTCGCCCCGCCCTACTCGCAGCTGACCGCTGTGGTCGCCGCTGTGGTCGCCATTGCCGCCGAGTTCACCGACCCGGCGGCGTTGCCGGTGCTGCTCGGTGTGTTCGGCCCCGACTGGACCAAGGGCGTGGTGGCCGCGTGTGCGCTCGTGCTGCTGGTCAGCCGTGCGCTCGAACGGCAGCGCACGACCAAGCGATGAGCCGCACCAAGCGGGCGGTCGATCCGCTCGCCGGCCCGCAGCCGTGGCACCACTACGGCTGTACGGGCGCCTTCTACGTGCGGCTACCCGAGCCGCATGCCACGCTCGGTCCCTTCGAGCACGGCCACGAGGCCGACGCCGCGCAGATCGCGTGGTGGGCGGCGTATCGGCCGGATGACCACAACCCCAGGAGCCCGATGTTGTACAAGAGTGCGTCGCAAACGGCGGAGGATAGCGCAGGTCGGGAGTTCGGTCGTGCCATTGGCATACCGAGCAGGGCGCTTCTCGTTGAATCTCCCTCCGCCCCCGCCTCGACGAACGCCACGCAGGCGCTCACGGAGGTGGCCGAGCTGGTGGAGTTGGCCGAGCGGCTGGCGGTGCGTCTGTTCAGTGTCGAGGCGCGCATTGTCAGCTCGGTGCCGATGGCGTCTGCGAAGGAGGCGGATCGGCTGCAGGTCGGCAACGGACTGCTGGCGGACGTGGACGCCATCCGTGACCGACTGAACACGGCGATCAGCCGCGCGCACGATACGGTCACGCGCATCGAGGGGGCGCTGTGAGCGACGCCCCGGTGTCCGAGTTCAAGGCGCGTCCGCGTGATGTGCTCGAGCCGCTGTTCGATCGCGTGGTGGTGCTGCCCGACGCGGCGCCCGATCAGATCGGCAGCATTCTGGTGGCCGAGACCGCCCAGGAGCGGCCGGCCCGTGGTGTCGTGGTGGCCGTGGGCCCGGACGTGAAGACCGTGGCGGTCGGGGATCGTGTGCTCTATGCGCACTTCACGGGCGCCGATGCGGAGCACGACGGCCAGGCGGTGCTCGTGCTGCAGGAGCCCGACGTGTACGCCAAGGTCACCGCGCGGGCCGGATGATGCAGGCCGCGCCTCGGCTGGTCCATGCCGTGCAGTACGAGCCCGACGCCACCGAACAGGTGGTGTTTCGGCCGTTCCCCGGCTTCCAGACCGAGGCGTGTATGGCGGGCGAGGACGAAGTGTTCCTCGGCGGCGCCAAAGGCCCGGGCAAGACCACGCTGGCCGTGGCGCTGGCCACGCGGCAGGTGGAGTTCCCGACGTACAAGGCGGTGCTCGTGCGCTCGACGTATGGCGAGGTGCAAGAGCTGCTCGACCGCGCGCATGCCATGTACAAGCAGATGCCGGAGAAGCCGGCGTGGAACGGCGAGCAGCGGCGCTTTGTGTTCCCGAGCGGCGCCTACATCGCGTTCGGCTACATGGAGACCGAGAAGGACGCCGAGCGCTGGCAGGGCAAGGAGCCCAACTTCTTCGTGTGGGACGAGTTCGGGAAGGCCAAGAACCCGCGTCCCTACGAGCTGATGCTGGGTGAACTGCGTTCGCCGGATGCGCGCGTGAAGTGCCAGGCGCTCACCACCGGCAACCCGGGCCAGCGCAATCACGGCTACATCAAGCGCCGGTTTATCACGCCATGCGGCGAAGATGGCGGGCGGGTGTTCCTGCGCTACCGCCTGCCCAACGGGCTCGTGGAGTACAAGTCGCGCCGCTGGATTCCGGGCAAGGTGTGGGACAACCCCATCTACGCCAACGATCCGAAGTACATCGCGCAGCTGATGGCGATGTCGGAGCGCGACCGCAAGTATCTGCTGTTCGGCTCGTGGGAATCGCCCGAGGGCGCCGCGTTCCCTGAGCTGGATGTGTCGCGCCACTTCTGCCGGCGCTTTGCCGTGCCGCCGCACTGGCCGATCTACGGCGGCCACGACTGGGGTTTTGCGCACCCGTGGGTCTACGTGTGGTACGCGGTCGACGAGGACGGCGCGCTGTGGGTCGGCGACACGCTGTGGGGCCGGCACGACAAGGACAGCGCGATTGCCCGCAAGATCACCGAGCGGGCGCCGGCAGCCCGCATCGTGTATGCGGGGCAAGACTGTTTCCACGTGCACGCGGCGCGGCGCGAGGAAGTCGACGCCGAGTCGACGGCCGATCGCTACACCAAGGGCGGCCTCATCGTCACGCGCGCCAACACCGACCGTGACCACGGCTACCGCACGTTGCGTGAGCTGCTCGCCTGGCGCGGCATGGGCCCGCAGGGCGAGGACGGCGAGCCGCGGCTCCGCTTCATGGACACGCCCGGCAATCGCCGGCTGTTCGCGCAGCTCGAAGCGCTGGTCACCGATCCTGACGACCCTGAAGACGTGCTCAAGGTCGACGCCGATGCGGACGGCAAGGGCGGCGACGACGGCTACGACGGCCTGCGTTACGCCGTGCACTCGCGCCCGGCCAAGGCCCGCGAGACCTACGCCGACCGCAAGTGGAGCATCAACGACCCTGACGTGCTGCGCGCCGAGATGCAGGCCAAGCGCACGGCCACGCACCGCCCGCGGGCCGCCAAGCGCGGCCTGAGCCCTGTGGACGCCTACGGATAACATGCCCACCATCACCCTGCCCTACTTCGACCTCGTGGCCATCGTGGTCATTGCCGTGCTGGTGTCGCTGCTGCTGCGGCGCCGGGACGATGCGCCCGCCAAGCCGACCACCACGCGCGGCGCCTTCAACCTCACGATTCGTCACACGCACGAGCTGACCGCCGACACGGTGGCGCAGCTCGGCGCGATGCTCGAGACCACGGCCGCCCAGGTGTGGACCGGCCAAGTCGCGCCGATGCTGGAGCGCGTCTATCCGGCCACGCAGCCGGCCACGCGCTTCCACGCGCCGCCCGAGCCCGAAGAGCGCCTGGCGCATGATCTGCCGCGCGCCCATGCCGTGGTGCGCGGCGCGACCGAGCTGCAGGCCGCCGCGCGAGCGGCCGGCAAGTACCTCCCGATGGACGAGGCCATGCGGCAAGCCATGGCCATGCTGGACAAGACCTATAACCCGCAGGAGCCCGTATGACCACGACGCGCGCCGGGACCCCCGGCCCTGACCGTTGGATCCGCCACGAGTCGATCGACACGGCCGGCAAGAAGGTCGAGAACGTGGCCGCGCTCTACGCGGGCGCCAGCTGTACCAACGGCGTGCCGCTGTCGGCGCTGGTGGTGTGTGCGGGCGCCTCGCGCGGGCGCGTGCGCTTCAAGAGCACGGCGGCCGGCACGCTCAAGCTGGAGTTTGTCCGGCCGCTCAACAGCCCGTCGGTGGTGCCGTATGGCGCCGGCAACCCCACGCCCGTGGCGGTCACGGCGAACGTCGAGACGCTGCTCACGACGCCCGACATTGCGGGCGAAGCGTCCGCACTGATCACGTTCACGCCGAGCGGCGCGGGCACCGTGAACTTCGTGGACTGGATGGCGCTGTGAGCAACACGCCGACGCCGCCCAAGCCGATGGCGCCGGGCGACCGCCAGCTCACGCGCCACTTCCGGCTGTCGGAGTTCGCGGTCTCGGCGTCGCACCCGCACCTCGTGCGCCCGGTGCCGCCGGCGCTCATTCCGCGCGTGACGATTCTCGCCGAGCAGCTGCAGCTCGTGCGCGAGCGCCTCGGCATGGCCATGCGCATCACGTCGGGCTATCGCTCCACCGCGCTCAATGAAGCGGTGGGCGGCTCGCCGACCTCGCAGCATGTGGCCGGCCAGGCGGCGGACTGGCACACGCACGACATGCGCCAGGCGCTGGTGACCTATGCGCAGCTGATCGCCGAGGATCAGCTCGCACACTCGGGTCAGATCATCTGGTATCCCGAGGATGGGTTCATCCACCACGCGCTCGTCTCGCCGCGCTTTCCGCATCCCACCTTCTGCGTGCACTGGCCCGAGCAGGGCTGGCGCTACAAGAAGCACGCCATCACGCCGGAGACCGCGTACACCGTCTGGCCGGGAGACTGGAACGCATGAGCACTCTGTCGCAGTACTCGCAGCTGAGCGGCAAGGCCGCCGTCCTGCAGCTCGCCTTCGGCGACGGCTGGAAGGACATGGTCCGCGAGATTGTGTGGGAGCTGGTCGACCAGCTCTGCGCGCGCGTGGACGAAGCCGGCACGCTGTTCACGGTACAGAAGTGGTTCATCTCCATTCCGATCAAAGGCGTCTACGTCGAGTGGGCGGCCGTCACGCTCGCCACGCGCTTGGTGGGGCCGAAGCCGTGAGCACCGCTGGCGTGGTGGCGGCGCGGTTGGTCAGGGGTGTCCAGGTGGGGGAGGTGGCGCCTGAACCCATCACGCCGGATTGGGAGATCCTGCGCGACTTCAATAGCGGAGCCAACGGCGCGTCAGCGAACGCTACCGCTGACGGGTTCGACGGGGACGCTGGCGATTCCGTGTACACAACGGAACAGGTTTTTGCCGGTGCTCGCTCTTGCAAGATGACCATTACCGAGGGACAAGGAGGATTCGGCGCATGGGGCGGCATCATTGTTTTGCCATCACCGCTGCTCAAAGGCGACCGCCTCTGGTATCAACACTATTACTGGATGCCGGAGGACTACATCCTCAGCACTACGCCCGGCTGGCTCAAGTACCTCCGCTTCCTGACGCGAACCGCGGCCGACACGCACGTTGGCTATCTCGATTGCTACATCAACGACGATGTACTCGGCACACCGGATTCGACCTATCGGTGGATTCTTGAAGGACAATTTGAATGGGTGCTTGCAGGGAGCGCGAGGCGCTATCTGCGTGATCAGTGGGTGCGCCAGACGGTCTGTATCGACCTCAGCGATGTGCCGGCTGCGCTCGGCGGATCGGCGAGGGTTCGCCATTGGGAGAATGGATCGCTTGTTATGGACTCAGCCACTCAGTTGGGGACCTATGGCAATTGGCTTAAGACGCTTAACGAGGCCGATCACCGCGTCATCGCACACTATCTGCACACCTACTGGAACAACGACAACGCGCCGGCCACGCAGTCCAGCTATGTGGATGACATCCGCATAGCCAAGAATGGTGTGCCATCATGGGCGCTCGACCTCGAGGACCTTACATGAGTATCACGCCCGGCACAGTCGCAGTTGGCGGTGGGGACCTGGGAAACTACGACACTTCGTTCTACAGAGATTTCTCTGTCACGATTGCGGAGGGATCGTCAACGTTGTCGGTCGTGCTGGCCACCTTGTCGACTCGCATTGATCAGATCTCAGTTTGGCTCGGCGCCGCTGAGCTAACGCGCCGCACCAGCAAGGACACCGGCAATGTCCTTTCCATCGGCATCTGGGACTTGGATGCCCCAGCCTTTGGCGCGTTGACGCTTCGCGTGCGCTGTCCCAATCCGGCCTATGTGGCGCTTGCTGCGCATCCGCTGTCTGGCGTGGATCCTGTGACGCCACGGCGCGGCGTCGGATCGGAGGCGTACCCCTCCAACTTCACGACGCGATCAAACGCGACCACTGAGGAAGGCGATCTAGTTGTTGGCGGTATGGTGGCCAAGGAAGCGCAAACGCTGACGACAACCTCCGGGATCGAGTCAGCAAATCAGTCGGTAGGTGATCCAGATCTAGTTGGTATAATGGCTGCTGCGGTGCGCGCAGCAGCAGGAACCGCCACGACTCTCGACTGGTCTAGCACGCTGGAAAACGCGCCACGAGTGGCCGCTAGCGTGGCGTACATCCCTGCGTCCGCTCCCTCCGCCCCTTCCGCCGCCACCCTCGCTCACCTCCTCAACAACTGACGACCATGGCCCGCCCCATTCAAGCTGCTGCGACCGATGTCACGCTGTACTTCCTGGCCGTCGAAATCGCGACGGGTGCCGTGGTCACCGCCGGCATCGCGTACGATGCCGCCGGGCTCGAGCTCGCATACACGCGCCTTCGCGAAGCGACCGTCAAGGCCGTGGTGGGTGACACACCCGCGCCAGCTTCGCTCGCCAGCGACACGGCCACGCACACCAATTGGGGCTGGCGTCACGTCGGCAACGGCCTGCATCGCGCGGATTTTCCCGATGAGGCGTTTGCCAGCGGCTCAGCGGGCGTGGTGTGTATGCCGAAGCTCACGGGCTACCAGTTCATTCAGGTGGACCCAAACTTGATCATGGCGGTGGATCCGGTGGCCGACAACAGCGCGGAGCTGGCCGACGCGTTCCTTGATCGCAACCTCGCCACCGGCACCGACTCGGGCAGCAGCACGGTGCGCACGGTGCGTCAGGCGCTTCGCGCGCTGCGCAATCGCTTCACCGTCTCTGGCGGCACGGCGACGTTCTACAAGGAGGACGACGCGACCGTCAGCCACACGGCGGCCGTGACGGGCACACCGGCGGTCACGGAAGCCAACCCGGCCGGGGGCTCGTGACATGTGGGCGTTCTTCAGCTGGCTGCATTGGTGGGATGATAGCGGGGGCGGCGATCCGCCCGACCCCATCGATCCGGTGGGCGGCGAGGACACGGCCGACATTCTGCGGCGCAAGCGCCACCGCCACGGCGGCAAGGGAGGCAAGTAGATGACCGGCGAATCCTCGACCACGCTGTTGGCCGAAGGCGCGGGCCTGCTCGGCGGCGGCGGTGATGCCACCGCGCGTATGCCGCTGCTGCGCAAGGAGCCGCGCACTGCTGACCCCACCGTCGACGGTGTGCTGCACGCGCGCCTCATGGGCGAGTGGAGCGCGCAGAATCACGTCATGCGCCAGCGCGACCTGTCGATCGAGGAGAACGTGTCGTTCCTCTCCAATCGGCAGTGGATCCAGTACAACGAACAGCTCGGCCGGCACTTCGACGTGAGCGAGTGGATGACCGACGAGGAGCGCCGCTATCGGCAGCGCCCCGTCGTCAACCTGCTGCTGCCGTGGTTCACCATCACGCACGCGCGGCTCACCGAAAATCCGCCGGTGCTGACGTTCGTGCCGGGCCCTGACGAGAAAGACGCGCAGCTTGCCGAGGTGCAGGACACGCTGTTCAAGCTCGCGTGGAAGCAGGCGGGCATGACCGAGGTGATCGACCGGCTGTACGCCTGGCTGATCCCGTCGGGCGAGGTGTACTGGATGTCGCGCATTGATCTAACCAAGGGCGCCTTTCGTCCGCGCGTCGGCCGCACGCGCGTCGAGCTGCTCGGGCCGGATGGCCAGCCGCTGCCGGGCCCCGACGGGACCGGCGATATCGAAGCCGACAACGTGCCGCTGGGCGAGGATTGGGCGCCCGCCGCGTACATGGACGCCGAGAGCGGGCAGCTCGTGCCGACCGCCGAGCCGTACTACGACCGCGAAGGGCAGGTCGTGGTCGACGTGCTGCCGGCGCCCTGTGTGCGCGGCCAGTTCGGCGCGGGCATCCCGTGGCACGAGAAGGCGTGGCACATGTGCGTCGGCTTCTACACGCCCGAGCAGGTGTGGGACATCTGGGGCGTCGAAGTCGAGCCGGACGCGAGCGGCTCCACCGACATCAACAGCAGCCTCGAAGCGCTGCTCTTTGGCCACGGCCACTTCCTGCCGGGCGATACGACGCTCCTCAGCCAGACCGGGCCGGCGCAAGGCGCCAAGCGCGGCCTCGTCAAGGTGTGGCAATACTGGCAGCGGCCCTCGATGCGCGACGCGGCCACGCGGCAGACGCCGACCTCGCCCGGTGGGCGCTACACCGTGTTCACGGCCACACGCATTCTGGTCGACGGCACGCGGCCGGTGGCGTATCCCTACACCTCGCCGATCCGCCGCGCCACGTTCCTCAACATCCCAGGCCGCCCGGCCGGCACGTCGCCGCAGTCGGCGCTCAACGGCCCGCAGCGCACATACAACAAGCGGCGCGGGCAGCTGGGCGAGCACGCCACGCTCACCGCGAACCCCAAGGCGCTGATTGACTCGGCGGCGGGCCTCGAAGAAGGCCAGTGGACCAACGCGCCCGGCGATGCGCTCAAGGTGAACTTCCGCGCGAACGGCGACGATCCGATTCGGTGGATGACGCCGCCGCCCCTCGGATCGGCGGTGCTGCAGGATGCCGAGCTGGCGCGCGACGAAATCGAAACCATCGGCGCGCTCAAGGGCACCGGCGGGGAACCGATGTCACCCGACGAGTCCGGCGAGGCGCGCAAGGAGCGGCGGTACGACAGTGACCGCTACGTCGGCCCCACGCAGCGCCGCATGACCGAAGAGATGGCGCGCATGGCGGAAGACTGGATGGCGCTGTTTCCGCTGATCTACGACGAGCCGCGCGTGGTGCGTGATGCGGGCGAGGACAACCTGGCGCGCAGCGTGCTCGTCATGCCGCAGCTGTTCGAGCAGGGCAACGTGCACGTCCAGCCCGACACTGAGTCGATGATGCCGGAGTCGCGCGGCGAACGCCAGGCGCGGCTCTACACGCTGTACAAAGACGCGGTGCTCGGCGATCCGGCCGACCCCACGGTGCGCCAGCGCTTCCTCGAGATGTCGCGCTTTCCGCACCTCTCGCGCGTCGCGCGCTTCGGCACGGTGGACGCGCAGACGGCCGACCAGGAGAACGGCGCGCTGCTCACCGGGCAGCCGGTGCCGGTGCTGCCGTTCTACGACCACGCCGAGCATCTGCGCATTCACAACGGGTTCCGCAAAACCCGCGAGTATCTCAAGCTCGATCCGTTCGCGCGCGAGGCGTTTGACCTCCACTGCGCGATGCACGAGCAGGCGCTGGCCATCCAGCAGGCCGAAGCCCAAGCCGCGGCCTACGCGGCGGCGGCCGGTATGCCACCTGGTGCGCCGGCTGGTGCGCCGGCTGGTCCTCCGGCGCCCGGTGGCGCGCGTCCGCGCCCGTCGCAGGTGCGCGCCGAGTCGATGGCCACACCGGCTGCCGGCATGGAGCCACCCACTCCACCCACCGATGGCATGCCCGGGCGTCTCGCCCCTCGCGTCATCGGCACCACCGCTGCCATGCCTGCCGGCATGGGGGCGTAACCTTTCCCCGTCGCCCTCCTCATGAGCCTCGACACTACGCCCGTCGTTCCGGTGCCCGCTGACGCGGGCGCTGCGCCTGCTCCCGCTGCCGCGCCGGCGGCGCCGCCGGCTGACACCGGCACGCCGGTGCCCACCCCCGAGACCAGCGACGCGCCGGCCTCGAATGCCTTGGCCGATGCGTTTGCGGCGCTGGCCCGTGGCACCACGGACGCCATGCGCACCCCGGAGCCGACGAGCGAGCCGGC
>NZ_DLHL01000063.1:252949-253310 GCF_002483225.1 Gemmatimonas sp. UBA7669
CCCGCCGAGCTCGCGGCGCCCGCGAGTGGCGAGCAGCCGCGCGACCCGGTCACCGGCCAGTTCCTGCCCCGCGACCAGGCCGCAGGCGAAGGCGCCGACCCGGCGGCCACGCCGGCGGTGGACCCGGCCGCGCCTCCGGCGGGAGAAGAACCGCCGGCGGAGGGCGCTGCCGGTGAGGAGCCGCCGCTCGACCCGGCGCTCATCGTGGAGCTGTTGCCGCGCCGACCGCACGAGGAGCCGCTGCAAATCGCCGTCGACTCGCCGGAGACGGCCGAGCGGTTGCGGCAGACGCTGCGCGGCGCCATGCGGCGCGAGGAGTACGAAGACGCCTTGCGCAGCGTGCAGGTGGCGCAGCAGCGCG